>JABUTE010000084.1 GCA_021443825.1 Bacillota bacterium | reverse complement strand
GCCCTCTTCAGCGAGCCCGGCGACGAACGTCAGGGCAAATGGTATTACTACTATCAGCCCACCGACTGGAAGATATAAAAAGAAAGACCAAGAGGCATGATCAGCCCCAGGTCGGCATATTTGAGCAGGGCAAGAAGGCCGAAGTTGATGACGCAAACAACAGCCGCAACCGCTTTTCTCTGCTTTTTTTCAGGGCATACCTCCATCAGCCGGCCGCCGGTATAGGTGGTCAAAACGGTAGCAGCCAGATAGCAGGCGGCGCCCCATCCCGCACAGAAGTAGAACACGCCGCTTGCAAAAAGCAGCACGAGCCATTGCAGCTTTTTCGGTACCAGATAATACAACGCGACGGCTGCCGCGGATAATCCGATAAAAGGAAGGGATGTCAGACTCATTACAGGTAGCTTTCGACCAGCTCGGCGATGGCATCGAGAGAATTGAAATTCTCAGGCGCCAGGTCTTCTACATCCAGCTGGATCTCGAACTCATACATCAGCTCGGAGACGATGGAAACGATATCAAGAGATTCCAGGATCTGATCGTCGATCAGGGCTTTTTCGTTTTCAAAATCGACGGCGGGGCATACAGAGGATGCGATCTCTTTCACTCTTTCACGGATATTCATAGGGGTCTAATTCGTCCTTTCGGTAATTTACAGGGTCGGGTTCCGATTAAAAAACGGGGGAGCATTTTCGCTCCCTCCTATTGTATCAAATTATATCTGCAAGAAAAGTACCTTTGAAAAATAGTCCTGCGTTTGAAAGCCTGTTTTTTCGTAAAGGGCAACCGCCGCCCTGTTTTCGGGCGAGGTCCAGAGGATGCATTTTTCAAAGTCTTCTTTTTCGGCCATAGAGCAAAGCAGTGCCGAGGCAAGGCCCTGCCCGCGGTAGGCGGGATCGACAGCGATATGGCGGATCTCCAGGATGTTTTTGGTTCTTGCAAGATGAAGAGCGGCGGCGATGCGGCCATTGCGCAGGAGCACCTGCACCAGGCCGTTGCGGCAGTCCGCTGCCAGCTCTTCTTCGGTGGGAAGACAGCCGGTGAGCGGGTCATAGCAGGAAGCAAACAGGCGGCAGATCGCGGCGGCCATGGCAGGGCCTGCCTGCCGGATGGCGGCGGGATGGGCCTGATCAGCTTGGGGCGCCGGGGAGAGGTTGGTTACGTCGGCTTGGTGCTTCGGGGCGGAATGGGCCGGGGCCTGCAGGTCTGCAGAAGGGATCCCGACAGCGTTCGGCTGCACGGCGCAGGAGCCTTCCGGTGGGAGCTTTCGGGAGAGATCGGCCGCACCCTGCAGCAACACGGGATGGGGCTCGGGGATCGCGTCTTCCCGGGGCTTTGGGGCAGGCTGGCTTTCGGAGGGGCTCAGCGCTGCCCGGCGGCCAAGAAGCTGCTCTTTGTAAGCCTGCATCCGAACACGCTGCAGCACCGGCGAAAAACCGCTGCTCTGCAGGGCATCCAGGGCGGCCTGCATGGCTTCATCTGCCGGGCGATAGGCTGCTTCGCAGACATAGGTGCCGGGGCAAAGGCCTGCAGAAAGCTCTGCGGCGGCCTTTTCTTCTTCGCCCTTGGCAAACCAGAAATGAAGCCGCATAAAGCCCTCTCGCTGTTCAGCCAAAGCAAGGCCGCAGCTCAACTGGGCGGCGCTTAAGGCGCCCCTTTCAAGAGCGCCGCGGTAGCCTGCGGCAAAGGCTCTGCCGTTGGTAACGGGGCGAAGGCGCAGGGCATGCAGCAAAAGGCCGGATAACTGTTTTTCGCTAGTTATGTTCTCCATCGGAAAGCAGCTCCTTCCTTAAGGCTGCCCGGTCGATCTTGCCGTTGGCATTCATGGGCAGCCGGTCTTTTTTGACATAGATGTTGGGACACATATATTTGGGCACGTAGTCGGCAACCGCTTTGGCGATCTGCTTATCGGTGGCTTCGCCGCTGAAAACGCACAGGATCTTGTCCTTTTCTTTATCGAAAAGGCAGACCGCCTGGTCGATGCCCTCGATGGCAGCAAGGGCGTTTTCCGTTTCGCCCAGCTCGATGCGGTAACCCATATGCTTGATCTGGTTATCCTGACGGGAAAGGAAATACAGGTTGCCGTCTTCCCCCTCCTTTACGATGTCGCCGGTGCGGTAGATGCGGTCGTGCCACAGGGGGTTGAGAGGGCTTTGCACGAAGGCAGCGTCGCTCTTTTCGAAATCGCCGTAGTAGCCATTAGAAACGCCCCTGCCGCGCACGCAAAGCTCGCCGGGCTCGCCTTTTTCGACCGGCTCTCCCTTTTCACCCAGCACGAAGAGCTGCATGTTGGCGCAGGCTTTTCCGATGGGAATGGCTTCGCCGTCGGCAAAGTCCTTTTCCACCCGGTAAAAGCAGCAATCCACCGTCGTCTCGGTGGGGCCGTAGACATTGACGATCTCCACCCCCGGAACAGCTGCTTTCCACAGGCGCACCTGCTTTGCCTGCAGGGCTTCGCCACCCAGCAATATCCGCTTTACCGTATGGGGCTGAAACTTTTCCAGCACCCGGCTTGCGGCCACCAGATGAAAGGCCGAGGTGGCCCAGTTGAGCACGTTTACCTGATGCTCGTTCAGGTAGTTGATCAAAAGCATGGGAAACATGAACAGCTTTTTAGGCAGAATGTGGACGGTTCCCCCTGTTTTTAAGCAGGGAAAGAGATCGCGCCCCGAGGCGTCGAAGTAAAACGGCGGCTGGTTGGCGCAGATATCGGTCTCGGCGCTTTCGAATTCATCGGTATACCACTCGGTAAAGTCGATGAGATTGCCATGGCTTACGGCAATGCCCTTGGGCTCTCCGGTGGAGCCGGAGGTGAAGAACACATAGCAGGGATCCACATCCAGCACCTGGCGGCGACGCGCATTTAAAAGATCCTCGTCGATATCGTTTTCCACAATCTGTGGAAAACTTCTCACAGGGTAGTTTTGCAATACTTCACCCAGGTCTTCCACAGCCTTTTCCCCACCGATGACAAAGGCAGGCTGCAGCTTTTGCAGCACCTTTTCCATGCGGATGCGGGGCATATCCTTATCGATGGGCACATAGAAATTACCGCTGGCCAGCACGGCCAGAAAGCCGGTAACGCTCCACAGGCTGCGGTCGGTCACCACGGCGACGGGCCGGCAGTAGGGAGGCACCGCAGGCGGCGTGATCTGCCCGGCAAGAAAGGTTCCCATGCGAAGAGCCCGTTCATAGAGAAGGCCGAAGGTGCAGCTTTCCGTCTCGTCGACAAAGGCCGTCTTTTCGGGGAGCCTTGCTGCTGTTTTTTCCAAATAATCGAAAATATTAGTCTGCATCATGGTGTTTTACTCAAAAGTCATACTATCGGGGGCCGGGGTCATCAAAAAACCTGCCGGCGTCCGGGCGCACGGCGCTTAGGCATCTGTTTATGCCTGTGCGGGCGGGCATACTGCTCGACTTTATTATACCATACAAAAACCGCCGAAGAAGAAATCTTCGGCGGAGAAATGCCGGTTTTGGCGTTGCGGCGGGCATAGCGCTGCGTGGCAATGCGTCCGGGAGGCGGGAATATCACATAATTATTGATAATTATGTGTACGGTTTACACATAATTATGTGGTTCTATGTGTTCGCAGAGCAGCCAACCCTCAGCCGGATACCTTCGTGCAGGAGGTCCTGGCTAAATTCCACAGAGCAAAATGTATCTAAACAATAAGGAGCAAGCCTTTAAAGGCTTG
>JABUTE010000145.1 GCA_021443825.1 Bacillota bacterium | reverse complement strand
GATAGCGCAGGAAATTCCGCTGTTGTGATTGTATGTGCTGTTGTCGGCGCCTGTGCAGGTGGATATACGGGGTATAGGATTGCCGAGGCCAATGGATATACAGGCTGGAAGAAAGCCGGTGCAATTGCAGGCGGTGCTGGAATCGGTGCAGCTATATGTGGGGTCGGATCCTTTTATACTGAAAAATATGTATCTTCTATAGCGTTTGCTTCTGGCAAATTAGTATCCCCGAACTTTGATTATGAAAAAATCGAAAATCATCTTTTTAATAAAAAACACAATTTAGATGCTCTGTTTAGAACTGGTGATACGAATGCAACTGTAATGAAGAGAATTATGGATATGGCTTTAAATTGTTCTAATCAATGGGTAGAGGGGTCTAACGATCTGAGAACAACAATTGACGGAATGGATGTCACCATCAGATTCTATGTGCAAAATGGACAATTGCAAAACCTGAATTGTTTTCGTGGCATATCAGAACGAAGTATCAATAATCTTATAGTAAAATAGAGGATCAATGGATGAATATACCGGAGTTAAATGAAAAATACCGAGAAGAGTTTTATCAGAACCCAAATGAGAATGCTTTGGGGAAATATTTTATGACGGAATTATTACCACCGATTGCAGATTATGAAAATGCCATGGTGCTGGTTAGGGATAATAGGAAATGCTTAAAAGGGCTGACGCTTCTTTACCTTGCTGCGGAATTATGCAACAGCTGGCCTTTGATGGAGAATGTTTTTATTCAAGAACTTACAACGATGCTTCCATCAAGCGATGCAGAAACGAAATCCATCATATACTATTTGATTTCTGATTACATTTCCTGGACTTATGGACGATCCGATACCCGTGTGAAACAGTATCTTGAGCTATCATTGCAATATTCGGGCAGCATGAAGTTTGTAAATAACCGCAAATACTTAGCAAGCTACCTGCACGGAAAAGATCGATTCAATCTATTATCAGATGCAGTTGCAAATATCGAATGCATCTATTCGGATGATGACCCGTTACCCATTGATTATTTGATCGATCCTGAAAGAGAATTTAAGGAAGTCATTCTTGGAACCTATATTTCAAGGCGTAATTATGAATCCCTGATTGCACTTATAAAAAAGGAGAAATAAAGAAAAAGGCAGGCCGCAAAAGTGACCTGCCTTTTTCTTTATAAAACGTCTATATCTTTGATGAGCACCCAGGGCCCTTTAATTCAGTCCTCAAATTGAAAGCCCCTCATTGTTGTTGAATACTCTCTCGGTGTAGGAATCATTCTCTTTTGCTCGGCCTGCCTTGCGCTATTCCTCGCCGTTCAGGTAGTCGTAAGCGACCTGGCAATAGAGGGCCGTTCCGATGGGGAAGGTATTCTCGTCGTGAATAACGCACTCGTGGTGGTTGGGAAGCTCTCCGCCCTGGCCCAGCGATGCAAAGCAGCCGGGAACAAGCACCGAATATTCGGAAAAGTCTTCTCCGCCCATCTGGGCAATGCCGTCCAGCACCATGTCGGGGCTGTCCACCACCTTGGCAGCAGCCTTCTTAGCCAGAGCGATCATGGCGTCGTCGTTGATCAGCGGCTCGCACATCATCAGATATTCCACCTCGGCGGTGCAGCCGTAGGCAGCCGCCGTATTCTTTGCGATCTCTTCCATTTTAGCCGGGATGGAGTGATGCAGCTCCACGTCGTAGCTTCTGCAGGTGCCTTCCAGCTCCGCGTAGCCGGAGATGATATTAAAGCGCGAGCCTGCATGGAACTTGCCGACGGTAACGACCAGCGGATCTGTGGGCGTGGTCCAGCGGGATACCATGGTCTGCAGCGCCATGACGATGGCAGATGCAGCAACGATGGCGTCTTTTCCAACCTGGGGCGCCGCGCCGTGGCTTGTCTTGCCGGTGACCTTGATCTTAAAGGAATCGGTAGCTGCGTGGCTGGGGCCCTTGGTAAGAATAACGGCGCCGGCAGGCATCATGGTGCCGTTGTGGATCATGAAGGCAGCGTCGACGCCCTCCATGCCGCCCTGGGCGATGATGGCCTTTGCGCCCTGGCAGACCTCTTCGCCGGGCTGGAAAAACAGCCTTACGTTTCCGCAAAGCTCGTCCTTATGCTGATTGAGGATCTTAGCAGCGCCCATCAGCATGGTTGCGTGGGTGTCGTGGCCGCAGGCGTGCATCAGGCCCTCGTTGACCGATGCAAAGGGAAGGCCGGTCTTTTCGGCGATGGAAAGGGCATCGATGTCGGCGCGGATGGCGATGGTCTTGCCGGGCTTTGCGCCCTTGATGTCGGCGATGACGCCGGCCGGCTCGATCCTGCGGTAGGGAATGGCGAATTCGTCCAGCTTTTCGCAGATCTTATCGGTGGTTCTAAATTCCATCATGCTGGCTTCGGGGTACATGTGGATGTCGCGGCGAAAGGCGATCAGCTCGTCTTTGATGCTTTCCGCTTCTTTTCTGAAGTTCATGGATCGTTCTCCTTTTGTTCTGTTTCAGGGTTTCGGGGAATATGGCAAATAAAGTATATACCATTTGATGCCGGTTTGTGATAAAATCTGTATATATTTTGAAAGCAAAAGCCGCAAGGCTCATGAAACGGAGGAAAATAAAATGGTAATTACCGCTACCGGTGCACACGAAAAATATCTGACAGTTCTCAGCGACGGTGAACATACTTCTTACTGCGACGTATCCCTGGCCCAGGGTGGTGAAAACCTGCATATGCGCCCCGGCACCATCATGGCTTCCGGCTATGCTGCCTGCATGAACATCACCTGCAGAAGGATCCTCACCGATAAGGGCTTCCATTTTGACAAGGTCACCACTTATGTCGACATGGACAGAGACAACCCCGAGCTGCTCACCTTCAAGACCAAGATCGTCGTTGAAGGTTGCGATGCGCCCGACCATATTCTCAAGAGGATCATCGCTCTTGCCAAGAAGTGCACCGTACACGATCTGCTCGACAGACCCAAGGCCTTTGTCGACTGGGAAGACGAAGAATAACCAACCCCATCGATCCGATCTTTCGCCCCGGAAACTTCCGGGGCTTTTTTCGGGGCTTTATGGTACAATAGCAGAAGAAAGCATTCATTTCGAACAGAAAAGGATCCGTTATGAAAAAGAAAAACAGTCATGCGCAGCTGCTGTGGCGCCTGTTGAAGGGAAGCCGGCTGCTGTTTTTATGCTCGGTGCTCTGCTCTGCTGTATCCAACCTGATGGATATGCTCAACCCGCAGATCATCCGGGCCGCCATCGACAACGCCATCGGCGGAATGCCGTCTACCTTTCCTCCTTATGTCAATGCATTGGTCGAGAAGGTGGGGGGCTTTTCCTATCTGGGGCAGCATCTGTGGCTCATGGCAGCCGCTCTGCTGGTGGTCGCGGCGATCCGCGCCGGCGCCCACTATCTGACCATGGTTCTCAACTCGAAAGCCTCCGAGACCCTTGTAAAGAACATGCGCGACAGCCTTTTTTCGCATATCGAAAGGCTGCCCTTTGCATGGCATCAGAAGAATCATACCGGCGACATCATTCAGCGGTGCACCACCGATGTTGACCGGCTGCGGGCCTTTGTGGCAGAGCAGTTGACCTCGGTCTTTCGCATCTCGGTCTATCTGATCTTCGCCCTGTATTTCATGTTTTCCATGAACGTGCAGCTTGGCCTGGTTGCTTTGCTTCCCATTCCCTTTATGCTGGCCTATTC
>JABUTE010000185.1 GCA_021443825.1 Bacillota bacterium | reverse complement strand
GTCAGCATGCGGCTTCGCTCTCACGGCCTTCGGTGCAAGGGCGTTAAGGTCGACATTAAGAATCCCCAGTTTGTTACCATTTCAAGGCAGACGCAGCTCAGCTATGCTACCGATCTTTCCAGCGATCTGTTTCGCGCGGTCATGGAGCTGTTTGCGGAGAACTGGTACTACGGCAATCCCATCCGCCTGATCACCGTTACTGCTATCAACCTGACGCAGGATGCAGAAGCAGAATCTGCCCAGCTGTCGATTTTTGACGGAGAAGAGGGCGCTTCCTACGATGAACGGCAAAAGCACCTGGAAACGGCGGTGGATCATATCCGAAGCCGGTTCGGAAAGAATTCCATCATCAAGGGCGGTCTTGTGCACAACGACTTGGGCATTGTCATCGATAAGGAATAGAAGTATAATATTGAGCATAAACGCGGCGCCGGCATTACGACTGTCCGGCGTTTTTATACCGAGGTAGTTTTATGAAGATCACCAACCGATTCATGGCTATTTTAATGGCCTTTGCAACTGTCTATTTCGCATGCATCTCCATTATTCTCATGTGGAGCGGAGACACCTTTCTTGCCATCGTCGATGTGGTGGCCGCCGGCATCATGTTTTCTTCTGCTGCTTATTACAAGCGCAAGTGGGACGACGAAAAAAAGAAGCGCTAGCGCAGGCACGGTTCCCGTCCGATTCCGATCCGTGGGCAGCATAGCCCCCAAACAAGCATCATGACTAATCAAAAAATCGATAAAAAAGACAATTTCTCCGTAGCTCTCGGGCTCACCGACTACGGCAATCCGCTGCTTTACAGCATTACATCCTTTACGCTGATCTCCCACCTGGCTTCCGTTATGACGGCTCCCTGGAGCTGGTTTTATATTCTGGGGGTGACCGTCTCTTTGCTCTTCGGGTTTACCATTCCCACGGTAAAGCTTCTGATCGGTCTGGGAAAAATGAAATTCAGCCTTCCGGTCAACCTGGTGTTTTATGTCAATTCGGGAATCTTTCTTTCCGGACTGATGCTCATGAAAAACATCCTGCAGATCGATACGGCTGTCTTTCTTGCCATCATAGCGGCATCGGCAGCCTTTCTTGTCTGGGTGTATCTCAAAACGAAAAAGTTCAACAATATAGCCGTGCTCATCGGCGGCGTAGGCTATCTTCTGGTCTATATTTCGCTGATCAGCAGATCTGTTGCCTTTGGAAAAACGGCGCCGGTGATCTGCTACGCCATCGCGATCTGCCTGTATCTGATGCTTATCGGCATCGGGTTAAAGGCCGATCTTAAGGATGCCCGTGTTCATTGGGTCATCGAGCTATCCAATATCTGCTGCCAGGGCTGCGTCGCTCTGGGAACGGTGCTGCTTTTTGCAGGCGCTTAAAGGAACCGTTTCAACCGTTTCATCATACCGATCGTTGCTGAACATAAGGAGGATTTCAAATGGAACGTGTTTATAACTTCTTAAAAGATGCCGAAACCTATTATCTGGCGACCGTAGAGGGCGATCAGCCCAGAGTGCGCCCCTTCGGAACCGTGATGCTCTTCGAAGGAAAGCTCTATATTCAGACAGGCAAGATCAAGCCGGTGGCAAAGCAGATCGACGCCAACGGTAAAGTAGAGCTTTGCGCCTTTAAAAACGGCGAATGGATCCGTCTGGCAGGAACCCTGGTGGAAGATGACCGCAATGAGGCCCGTCAGGCCATGCTGGATCTGTATCCCAGCCTGCAGGCAATGTACAAGGCAGATGACGGAAACACCGTAGTCTATTACTTTAAGGACGCAAAAGCGACCATCGCATCCTTCAGCGCTCCCCCGGTGGAGATCTGCTTCTGATGCATAAGGCACGGCTTAAAGGTTTTTGGGATATTTCCCCATCAGCCGCATCATAAGCTGCCGAACATAAAACATATTTAAGTAAACTACATATACAACAAGCGGCAAGGAGAAAGCTCCTTGCCGTTTTTGTTTGGTCTTCTTTCAAAAACTCCCTTGAAAAAGTTGTTGGTTGATATAAAAAGTCGCTTGAAAAAATTGCACTTGTCGCAAAAACTCCCTTGAAAAAGTTGTGAATTTCTAAATAACTCCCTTGAAAAAGTTTACAGCACCTATTATACTCCTAATTAACAGAGCTTGGAGGAATAGAAATGCTTCAACGTAAAATAGAAAAAACACTAATAGACTGGAAGAACACTCCGGACCGTAAACCCTTGATTATCAAGGGCTGCAGGCAATGCGGAAAAACTTTTTCCGTATTAGATTTTGCACATAAGAATTACGAACATACAGTATATCTTAACTTTTTCCTGAATCCTCAATACGCCTCTGTATTTTCAGAATCTTTGGAAATAGACCATATAACCATGATGCTTTCTGCGCTGCTTGGGTGCGAAGCAGTATTCGAGGCGGGAAAAACAGTCCTCATTCTCGATGAGATCCAGGATTGTCCCGACGCCCGAACAGCGCTCAAGTTCTTTAAACTGGATGGACGATACGACGTAATCGCCACAGGTTCTCTTCTCGGCGTTAAGGGATACGGAAATAAAACCGCCAAATCCATCCCCGTTGGCTACGAAACTGTTGTCGAAATGAACCCTTTGGATTTTGAGGAGTTCCTGTGGGCTAACGGTATCTCAGGCCAGATAATCGAACTTTTAAAGAATCATCTGGAGAATGAAACATCCATCCCTGAAGCCCTCCATGCACGGCTAAGGGAACTGCTTCTCCAGTATACAGTAGTAGGAGGAATGCCGAACGCTGTGCAGAGCTTCGTAAATACAAAGAATATGAGCGAAGTTCTTAAAATTCAAAGAGATATTGTCCGCTCCTATGAGGACGACATGGTCAAGTATGCCGACACAAAGGATAAGCCTCTTATCAAGGAATGCTTCCAGTCGATCCCCAAACAGCTGAGTAAGGAAAATAAGAAGTTTCAATACTCCGTCGTAAAAAAAGGGGCCACCGGCTCAAAATTTACCGGAAGCCTTCAGTGGATTGAGGATGCAGGCATTGCAGTACGCTGCTTTAATCTCTCGATAACGGAACTCCCTCTGGATGGCAATGCCCAGTCGGATGTATTCAAGTTGTATATGCGCGATATCGGTCTGTTCGTGTCGATGCTGGAAGACGGAACTCAGTTCGATATTCTTCAGGGTAAGCTTTTGGCCTATAAAGGCGCAATATTCGAGGGCTTAATTGCAGACATATTCACTAAGATGGGCCGCAAACTCTATTACTTCCGTAAGGATTCTGGGCTGGAAATAGACTTTGTAATGCGCTACAAAGGGGAATGCACTCTGGTAGAGGTCAAGGCGTCCTCCGGCAATACCAAAAGCGCCAAAACGGTTTTAAAGCACCCGGAAAAGTATCATGTAAACCGGATGATAAAGCTGGGGGACTACAACATTGGCCGCTCTGATCAAATGCTGACATTACCATTGTATATGGCATTTCTGCTGACGGAGATGAACGGGTGATGCAGACCGGATAAAGGTTCTCGGAATATCTCCTTATTCGTATTACAAGTAAAGCGAGAAATGGGGGAAGCGATTGTTGGGGATAGAAGCTTAATCATGAGATTCCTCCCCAAGCAGTCTCATCCTAAGCTGCCCAACATAAAACATATTTAAGTAAACTACATATACAACAAGCGGCAAGGAGTAGATTAAGCTCCTTGCCGTTTTTATAACGATAACTATATCGACCGC
>JABUTE010000192.1 GCA_021443825.1 Bacillota bacterium | reverse complement strand
ACTTTCGTTATCCCACTGTGTGTTTGTCTTGTCCTTCAGCGCGACGGTAACACTCTGAGAACCCGCAGCGGTGCGCTTGTTGTTGACGACTGTATAATCATAGCACTCCGGAATATTGTAGGTCTGCTCGCTGCCGTTGTAAACGAAGACAGTGGTATCCTCTGCGGGTCTGGCAACCGGCTTCTTGTTGATTACGAAAGAAAAACTAAGGCCAGCGCTACTTCCGTCATCCCACTGCATATTTACAGAATCCTTCAAAGTGACTTTAACACTATAAGAACCCGTAGTGGTGTACTTGTTGTCGCTGACGGTATAATCATCGCACTCCGGCACATTATAGGTCTGTTCGCTGCCGTTGTAAACGAAGACAGTGGTATCCTCAGCGGGTCTGGCAACCGGCTTCTTTTTGATTACGAAAGAGAAACGAAGGCTGGCGCCACTTCCGTCATCCCACTGCATATTTGTTATATCCTTCAAAGTGACGTTAACACTATAAGAACCCACAGTGGTTTCCTTGTTGCCGGTGACGGTATAATCATCGCACTCCGGAACATTATAGGTCTGCTCGCTGCCGTTGTATACGAATTCTGTGGTATCCTCAGCGGGCCTTACAATCGTCTTTTTTAAAGCCGTGAGCTCCTCGCTTACGATAAAGCCAGCCTCCTCGGTGCTGCTTACCCGGCAGGAGATCTTATGACCCGGATCGGTATCCTCCGTAGATCCGATGATGTAGCTTTCTGAAGTGGCTCCGGTGATCGCGATGCCGTTTCTGAGCCACTGGTAGCTAAGCTCTCCGCTGTTGTTGCTGCCGGTAACCGACGCCGTAAGGGTCTGGCCGTATATCGGATCTCCGCTGAGGCTTACGGTGCCGGTAAGAGCGGTCTTCCACTGGGCGTAAAGAGTAATCGGAGCAGTCTGATCGAAGTCCTTTGCGCTGCTGCCGTCTGCGTTATAATACTTTGTGCCGCCCTCAGCTGCATCGAAGTAGCCCATAAAGCAGAAGCCCTCGAGGGTGGGGAGCTGGCCTTGGGTCAGGGCCGGCATGGCCGCGCCGTTTTCGGCATGAACGTATTCCGTGCCGCCGCTGCCAACCTTAGGATTCAAAGTGACCTTGTAGTATACATGCGGATTGCAGGTCGTCTGATTAAAGATATCTCCTTCAGAAATATTGGCGTGATCTCTGTTCAGTATGGTACCCTGGATGCTGCCACCGTTAACAGTAAAGCTATCGTAGTTACGCACAGCGAAATCGGTGTTACCCTGGATGCTGCCTCCGTTAACGGTGAAAGAACCGTCGTTTACCACACCGATGGTATTGTTTTCGATGCTGCCGCTGCCCATAACGAAAGAACCGGAGCTTTGCACACCGAAGGTATTATCCGAAATGCTTCCTCCGTTCATCTCAACGGATGTTCCGATAGTAGCACCCACACCTACAGAATTGAATCTGATGTTTCCACCATTAATAACGGAGTATCTGTTTTCTTGATTCAGACCGTATGCATTACCGATGATGTTTCCTCCGTTCATCTCGAAGGAGCCAGAATTTGTTATTCCGTAATCACAGCCTACTATGTTTCCGCCGTCCAGCTTAAGGGAACCCCTATTATATAAGCCTATAGTCTGATTTTCGTATGTGACTCTGCTGATTATTATTCCGCCCTCGACTGTATGGTCACCGTTTTCATCGGGATACCAGCAACTACCCGCAGTGCATGTTCCCTCGATGAATTTATGGCTCAAACCATCGGTATTGCTGTCCTTAAGGGTCAGATCACCGGATGCATTTATCTTGATTTGGTGTCCGTTCAGGTCCAGCACATGGCCGTTCAGGTCGAGGGTTAGGGTATTATTGCATTCGAGATTCGCATTAACCGTAACATCGCTCTGCAAAACGATCTCCGAAGCAGTTTCCCAGACATCGGCAAGTGCTCCGTAGTACCAGGTTGCGTCTTCGCTGACCAGATACTTTACTTCAGGAAGCTCAAGTCCTTCGGGAACGGTAACGGTGCTGTAGTTACTCTTTGATGTGGTTGCGGTTTCGGCGTAGCGCACATAGTAAGCCCCTGCGGCAAGGCCCGTGGTTTCATCCTCTTTGCAGGGCTGAGCGTCGGTAAAGTTAAAGTCCGTGCTGTATTCCATTGCAGAAGTGGTGCCCGTAATCTTGCCGTCGCTACCACCTCTTACGGAAGGCGCTACGCCCGCAAGTCCGGAAGGTATTGCGGGTGCACGATGCTTATAGACCGTTACGGGATCGAAGCTTAAAGAGCCGTCCTGCAAAGTGCTTGTGACTACGCAGCGGATCTCATGGCCCACATCCTCAGCGAGTACGGTATAGTTTTTTTCTGTGGCGCCGGGAATAGCAGCTTCGTCGCTTTGCCATTGATACCTTGCGCCTTCGGCTATGACATCGATGCTTAAATTCACAGTCAGCACATTATCGGGCTCCACATGTAATATGTTGCCGCTTATAATATCCAGGCTGATGCTGCAACCGTCCGATAAAGACAGGTAGCTCCACTGGGCGTAGAGGGAGGTATCCTCAGAAATAGCAAAGGTATCGCCCGCATTATAGGAAGTGCCTCTGCCGTCCGCTTCCGTATTCCAGCAGTCTATCTTATAGCCATATCTGCGTATGTTTGTCCCGGACATAACCGTAACAGTCTCGCCTTCGGAATAGGCATTTCCGTCAACAGGAAGGCCTCCGTCCTGTCCTCCGTTGGCGTTGTAGGTTACAGTATAAGGGGGATCTGCTGCAAAGGTCACTGCAAGCACAGAGCCTATGAGCAGCGTCAGGGTGAGCAAAATGCTGAAAAAGCGTTTGCGATGGAACATGAGAACGCCTCCTTTAAGATGTATCATGACAGGGAAAAAGGGTCTGCCGGAAGAGCCGGACAGAAGATGCAAAATGCATAGAACAGAAGCTCGGCGCAGAGGAATCCTTAAGAGCTCCTCT
Source organism: Bacillota bacterium (assembly GCA_021443825.1). Taxonomy (GTDB): domain Bacteria; phylum Bacillota; class Clostridia; order Peptostreptococcales; family Anaerovoracaceae; genus RGIG2707. Next base: position 764 of record JABUTE010000192.1, on the reverse strand, counting down.
GCATTTCATAACATGTTTAAAGTATCATAAAACAGAGGGTCTGCGCAAGAAGAATCATCAAAAAAGGACCGGAATGTTTTTCCGGTCCTGTGGGTCTGCTTTTCCGTATTCGGTTAATCGATCACATACAGCTTTGCGCCCTGCGGAACGGGGCAGGTGTAGCCCTCGGGAGCTCTGTTTTTCAATTCCTCTTTAGCGGCTTCGATGGTATCGGGCTGATTGAAAAGATCGATGGCAGCGGCGCAAAGCACCTTTGCCGCATACAGAACGCCCTTATCGCCCAGGGGCGAATTGCCGCAGCTGACATTCTGCCAGGAATGGCCGGGGGCACGGCTGGGCCAGGTGACCGCGCTGAACTGGGCGGTGGGAATGTTCCAGCTGACATCGCCCACATCGGTAGAGCCGGGGGCGAAATCCTCGCTGGTATAAAAAGGCATCACGAAATCGTTGATGACGCGGCTTCCGTTGTCGGTCTTTTCTTTTACAAATGCTTCGATCTGCTTATCGTGCTGCGCGCCCTTTCCGGGCAGCTTGGCAGCCCGGGGATACGTTTCAAAAACAGCCTTTGCGAAGGCCCAGTCTTCTTCGGTATACGCGGGCAGAGCCACCTGATTCATATTATCGAAGAGCACCTTTTCCAGAACGGTATTGGGAACGGTGTTGGCCGTGCCGTCGACGAAGGTCTTGCGCATCTCGGTCTCGGTCATAAGCGCCGCACCCTGGGCGATCTTATCCACCCGCTTTTCCAAAGCGATGGTATCGGC
>JABUTE010000189.1 GCA_021443825.1 Bacillota bacterium | reverse complement strand
ACCTGTGCTGCTCTTCTCTTGGTATCGTCGGAGCAGATGATCTCGAAGGTTACGCCGGAGAGATTGACGCCGGAGGCTTCTGCGTACTTCTTAGCCAGTTCTACATCGTAGCCGTCAAATCCGGTTCCGTCGAAGCCGAAAAGACCGACAGGAGCCTGTCCGCCGGCAACGATGCCTGCACCGTTCAGTGCAACAGTTACAACGTCTTCCTTGTTGATGGCTGCGTTAATCGCCTTTCTTACGTTCACGTTGTCGAAGGGCTTGTGCTCGTTGTTCAGGTTCAGCCAGTTGTGACCGAAGCTGAATACGTTCTCAAGAGTCAGGTTTTCATCGCTGCCGACCAGCTCCATATCGTTGGAGTCCAGCTCGATGATGTAGTCGACCTCGTGAGCCTGCAGCGCGATGGTTCTTGCGGAGCCTTCGGGAATGATCTTCCAGATGATATTCTCGATGTTGGCCTTGCCTGCCCAGTATTCGTCAAAGGCCTTGAAGGTGAGGGATTCGGAAATGGTCCAGCTGGTCATGATGTACGGACCGGTGCCGATGGGCTCTTCGTTGAAGTCGTGGCCGCTCTCGATCAGATCTGCGGGAACGATGGCGTTACCGTGACCGGTAAGGTCGGAAAGCAGAGTAGCGGTGGGGCCTTCCGATACCATGGTAACGGTGTAGTCGTCGACGGCCTTAACATCGTTGTACTCTCTGGTAGAGCTCTGAACGTCGGGAGAGATCTTTGCTTCCTCCAAAGAGGCAACAACGTCTCTTGCCTTCATTTCCTGACCGTTGTGATACTTAACACCCTTTCTCAGGTGGAAGGTCCAGAGAATGGAGCCGTCAGCCTGCTCTTCGTATTCGAAGGATTCGGCCAGCCAGGGCTGGGGATTGTTCTGCTCGTCCAGCTTCATCAGAGATTCGTAGGTGAGTCTGTTGATGTAGTTACCGGCAACTGCGGAATGACCTCTTGCCGTTACGGACGGGGTCTCGTCAGCGGTGCAGACGACGACGGTGTTTTCGTCTACCGCGTAGTGGCGCGGGGCTGCAGGATCTGCTGCGGGAGCAGTTGTTGTGGTCTCAGCGGGATTGGTCGTGGTGGTCTGGGAGGGAGTCTCGGTCTTGGAACCGCAGGCTGCCATGGAAGTGATCATCGCCAGCACCAGCATGAGAGCAAACAGTTTTGTGGTTTTATTCATGATAACAACTCCTTTCGGGAATTAAAAACAGAGCAGATATAAAGTTTCTATATCTGCTTTTTATGAGTGTATCACAGAGTGATTCCCCTGTCCAATCAAACAAAAGAATATCAGGCAACCATATTATCATAAATGCGTATACTATAATTTATTTGAAATTATGCGTATATCACCTTAATAGTTTTTGTGTAGAATGCACCGCGTCATCCACGCCTTTCTTATTCCTTCAGTTGCTATGAAAGCATCCGTGCCTGCCTATATAGTCCGGGCGCACTGCCCCGGTCAGGTGTGGTTGCTGACTGCCCGGTGCCAAATATCTGCATTTTCCTTTTCCTGAGGCTCCACCCGGGCCGCCGGCAGGAGTATCTACGCAGTATTTTCCCTTCCAGCATGCCTTCGGAATGCCTTTGGTGACAGTTTCATAAGAATCGCAGCTCATCAGGCTCCACTTTTGCCGGTTTGCGGAGTCAGATTACAGGAATATGCCGGCTTTTTGGCACCAGCTTCTCAAAAGGACACTGAAATAATAAATATTACGCGTTTTAATAACTGAGATTATTAAAAGTGGAGCCTCATCCTTCGATATAGCGATTCTTTTGGCACCATGCCCTTTGCGATAGCGGTGGCCAGAAAAGGACAGACCGGATCCCCGCGTCCGAACCCAAATGCACCGCGCACCACGCCCTTCCGCTTATTCTCGCATTCGGGACCATTTCCCTGAATCGGCACGAAAAAGCGGCACCGGTCAGGTGCCGCCAAGGAAGTTCATGTAGCTTAATGCCCAAATTTACGGTGATATAATCCTGATGCCGTGCGCTTGGTGATGGTCGCCAGCGTTTTTGCCGAGCCCATCAGATAGCGGGGACGGAACGGATCGAAATAACCGGTGTCGTCGGCCTTGTCGGGAAACCAGATGCGGGCATCGCCGGCAAAATGATCGAAGGCATCCAGCCGGGGGATCAGCTCATCGGGAGTAAAGCTGCAGCTGGGCTTATCGGTGCAAAGGCCGATATGCTGCAGCATCTCGGTTACAAATTCGGTGCAGGTATAGGCCTTTTCTGTCTCAAAGCCCTTAAAAAACGAAAAGGTGATCAGAGAATACAGGTTATAGAGATATTCCGGATTGCGATACATGTTGTAAACGCTGGCGCTGATCCAAAGATACTGATCTTCTGTAACGGGAATGCGGAAGATCTCTACCGGCACCGGCGCCTGACTGTGCATGGTAAAGCGGTCCAGATTCTCTTTGACCATCTGACCGGAAAGCACCGAGATATGGCGTGCCCGTGCATAGGAATAGATCTCGTTGAAGCCGTCGTCAAGGCAGATGGAGGCATGGTTATAGCGGATGCCGCCGAAGGTGCGCAGGATCAGACCCACCTTGGTATTGGTGCGGGAAAGGATCACATAGATATTTCTTGTTTTCTGCTGTGCCGTATCGTTCATTTATCCTCTTACTTGCAGAAAATATCAATCAAACAAGGATTATACCATAACAGTTCGGGAAATACTATCAAAAAATGACATTCCCCTGCCCATCCCCATCCATGGCCAGCTTTGCCGCGCCGTAGATGCCGGCATCGCTTCCCAGCTCTGCCAGCCGGAACACCGGATAGACCGACCGCAGCTTCGGATATTTTAAAAACTGCTCTTCGATGATCTGCAGCAGATACGGGCCCGCCAAAGACATGCCGCCTCCGATGACCACCGCCTGCGGATCGGTAATGTAATGGATCTGCGAAAGCACCAGGCCCAGAGGCTGCATGCACGCCCGCACGACCCCGTCCGCAAGGGCATCTCCCGCCCTGGCAGCATCCAGGATATCCTTGGCTGTCAACTCGCTGCAGCCCCGCAGCACCGAAGGCTCTGCCCTCTTTAAAAGCTGCTCTTTCGTGCAGCGCACCAGCCCCGATGCAGAAGCGATCTGCTCCAGGCAGCCCCGGCTTCCGCAATTGCAGGCGAGCTGCAGGTCGTCATCCACATGGATGTGGCCGATCTCTCCGCAAAGCCCGTGCACCCCGTGAAGGAGCCTTCCCTCGCAGATGAGGCCGGCGCCCACTCCGGTGCCCAGGGTGATGAAGGCGATGTCGTCAAAGCCCCTTCCGCCCCCCTTCCATTGCTCGCCCAGGGCGGCCGCGTTGGCATCGTTGCAGGCCCACACCGGCATGCCGTCCAAAAGCGCCGAAAGCTCCTTCGGCGGAATCATGTCCGAAAGACCCAGATTGGTGCCGGTCTCCATATAACCGTGGTTATCCACCGGCCCTGCGATGCCCATGCCGGCGCGGCAGCAGTCCAAAGAGATCCCATGCTGCTGCGCCATCCGGCGGACCTGTAAGGCAATATCGCCGAAGAGTGGCTCTTTTCCGGTGCGGGTGGGAATAAAGGCTTTCTGAACCAGCGTGCCCTGCCCGTCAAACAGCCCGAATTTCACCGTCGTTCCGCCCACATCGATGCCGAAGTAAAAACTGCCTAAAGCCTGGCCGAAACAGCCTCTCACAGCCTCACAAAGCCCTTCTGCCAGGCATCTGTGGCTTTCGGCGGAAAGATGAAGACCGTCCGCAGGATCGGATACGGCA
>JABUTE010000261.1 GCA_021443825.1 Bacillota bacterium | reverse complement strand
AGATCGAAGGGCCGCTCGGCAGGAATCGCCCTTGTCATCGCCGGCGCGGTGATCGTTTTGAAGGTGCTGGTCCCCGAGATCAAGATGATGCTCCTCTTTGGCATCGGCATGGTCGCCGCAGGGCTGTTCCTGATCTTTAAGGGAAACGAATAAAATCTGTTCGCAATAGGAAAAACCGGTCCGCAAGGGCCGGTTTTATGTTACTATAAGAAAAAATACTTTATGTGCTATCCCGGAGGATCAACATGAAAAAGCCTGTTATCGGAATCGTTACCAATGTTGCTTATAAAGAAGGCCGCAAATATGCGACCAATGCCATCTATGTCAAGTCTGTGGCAGATGCGGGCGGAATTCCCGTGCTGCTGCCTGCCTACGGTCTCGACCGGGCGCAGGCAGAGGATTACATCGATCTGCTGGACGGCATTCTCTTTGCCGGCGGCGAGGATCTCTGCTCGTATACCTTCGGAGAGGATCCTCATCCTGCCGTCACCTATATCGCCGTCGAACGGGATGCCATGGAGCTGGGGCTCGCCAAGCTGGCGGATGAGCGCCATATGCCCATGTACGGCATCTGCCGCGGAATGCAGCTGATCAATACGGCCTTCGGCGGGACCCTCTATCAGGATCTGCCCACCCAAAAGCCCCAGGGGCTGCTGTGCCACCGTCAGGATATGGCCATCCGCAATGTGCTGACCCATGTGGTCGATGTGGTGGAGGGAACCTTCTGCGAACGCTTCGGCAAGGAGCCTCTCTTCGTCAATTCCTTCCATCATCAGGCGGTAAAAGAGATGGCCCCCGGCTTTACGGCGGCGGCTTATGCCCCCGACGGCGTGCTGGAAGCCTTCGAATCGCAGGAGCATCACGCCAAGGCCGTGCAGTGGCATCCGGAAGAGCTTTGGATCGACCATCCCCGCTTTGCGGTATTCTTCAAAGATCTGGTCGAAGAAGCAAAGGAATTTGCTGCCAGAAAATAAACAGCATATCTGACCGATCAAAGGCAGCTTTCCCTCGGGAAGGCTGCCTTTTTTGTCCGCAGCAGCCCTTTGCCCTGCTTTGCTGCACGAAAGTTGACAAAACCTTTGACAATGGTGGTAGAATAGGAATATGCAGGAACTTATCGGCAAGATCGATCAAAAGAGAACCGAATATCTGAACCATCGCGGAAATGATCCCCAGCTGCGCAAATGGCTGAAGGACAGCGATCTGTGGCATTGGCTGTATACAGTGATGCGGCTGACGGGAAAGCCGGTCAGCAGAAGGCAGATCATCGATCTTCTGGGTGGCGCTCTGGATGAAAATCTGCCGCTGAACGTCTACGAATTCGTTCATGGCTGTGCTGCCGTGCACAAAGATATGGAAGCCTCCATTCAGATGCAGGCAGATCCGGATGTGCGCATGCTTTTGCGCTGGTACGAAATGGCCTTCGGAAAGGAGGGCGCCTTTCGCCGCAACAATCCGGTGGTCTATCAATGGAATTTTGTTCCGCCCCATTTTTATGATGTAAAGGATATGACGGATGCCCTCCTGCGCCGTCATGCCAGTCATCATGCCCAGCCCGATCCCGTAGAACGGGCACTGGATCTGGCGCTGGGGCTGCTGCGGATCTATCCCTTCGGCGATGAAACTCTGGTCATGGCCTGGTTTCTCATCTTGTATGAGCTGACCGAGGCTTCTGTTCCCATGCCTTCGCTAAAGCTGGGAGAACAGGAATTCAACGATCTGATCGGCCGCTGCATATCGAAAAATACAAAAAGCCCCTTTGACGAACTCTTTGAAAATGCCGTGCTGGAGCGTCTGGATTCCGTCATATCCGTATGCCGGCAGGCAGCAGAGGTAGAATGACAGATTTAAAACAGCTGAAAGAGGCCTTAAAGCCTTTCTGCAGCGAAGATTCATTGATCGAAAACTGCCCGATGGCAGACCATACCACCTTTAAGTGCGGCGGCAACGCGGCACTTTTTGCTGTTCCCGAAAACGAGGCCGCTCTTGCTGCGGTGATCCGCATCGCACAGGAGCAGCAGGTTCCCTTTCTTCTGATGGGAAACGGCTCCAACCTGCTGTTTTCCGACAGCGGCTACCCCGGTCTGGTGATCAGGCTGGGCGAGGGCTTTTCTAAGATCCGCGTCAGCGGCAGCACCATCTACGCGGGAGCGGCCGCTCTTCTCAGCGCCATATCCAATGCGGCTGCGGCAAACAGCCTCAGCGGCATGGAATTTGCCTGCGGCATTCCCGGCTCCCTGGGCGGCGCCATCTTTATGAATGCCGGCGCCTACGGCGGCGAAATGAAGCAGATCGTGTCTTCCGTCAGGACCCTCGACCGGGAGGGCCATTTTCATATTCTTGCTGCAGAGGAGCTGCAGCTTTCGTATCGCCATAGCGTCTTCGAAGAAAACGGACAGATCCTGCTGGAGGCAGAGCTTTCCTTAACCCCGGCAGACAAAGAAGAGGTCCTGTCGCGCATGCGCCAGCTGACCCTGCAGAGAACGGCGAAGCAGCCTCTTTCCTATCCCAGCGCAGGCAGCTTTTTCAAGCGTCCCGAGGGCTATTTTGCAGGAAAGCTGGTGCAGGATGCCGGTCTGAAGGGTCTTACCGTCGGCGGAGCCCAGATCTCGGAACTGCATGCCGGCTTTGTCATCAATAAGGGAGGCGCCACCGCAACGGATGTCATCGATCTGATGAAGATCGTACAGGAGACCGTTATGAGCCGTTTCGGCGTTATGCTGCAGCCGGAGGTAAAGATCATTGGCGATTATTGATTTCGATCTGCATACCCATACGGTCTATTCCCACGGAAAGGGAACCATTCTGCAGAACGCGCAAAAGGCCTGCGAGCTGGGGCTTTCTGCCATCGGCATCGCCGACCACGGCCCCGGCCATAAGGGGTTTGGCATAAAGCTTTCGCAGGTTCCCTCGATGCGCAGCGACATCGAAGAAGCAAAGAAGGCGTATCCGCAGCTTCAGATCCTTTTGGGCGTGGAGGCCAACATCATCAACGCCTCCGGCAAGCTGGACCTGCAGGAGGAAGACTGCGCCCTGTTCGATTACCTGATCGCAGGCTATCACTACGGCGTGTTCGGAGAGCAGCCCCTGCGGGCCTGCCTGGTCCATGCCGGCGGGTTTTTCTACCGCCTGGGAGGCACCTCCACCAAGGCCGCAAAGGTCTTTAATACCGAAATGGTCATCAAGACTCTGGAGCGCAACCCCGTTAAGATCATCAGCCATCCCGGCGATAAGGCGGCCTTTGATATCGCAGCCATCGCCCGGTGCTGCGAACAGACCGGCACCTGGATGGAGATCAATGCCCACCACAAATGCCTTACGGTAGAAGGCATCCGCACCGCAGCAGAATACGGCGTTACCTTTGTTTTGGGCAGCGATGCCCATTATCCCGAACATGTGGCAGCGGTGGATGCCGCTCTTCAGCGGGCCGATGCGGCAGGCCTCGACCGGGCAAGGATCATCAATTTAAGGAGGGCGTAGTATGGAACTGATCATCGTAACAGGTTTATCCGGAGCAGGAAAGACCCAGGCCATCCACTGCCTGGAGGATCTGGGCTATTACTGCGTCGACAATATTCCCCCCGAGCTGATCCCCGATTTCATCAATCTGGCCAGCACCGGGCGGGCCGGCTTCGACAAGCTGGGCTTTTGCATCGATATCCGCGGCGGAAGTCTGTTCGACGGCTTAAAGGCCAGCATTGAGGATCTGGAATCCAAAGAGGATATCACCGTAAAGCTGATGTTTCTGGAAGCCAGCGAATCGGTGCTGATCCGAAGATATAAGGAATCCCGCAGAAA
>JABUTE010000163.1 GCA_021443825.1 Bacillota bacterium | reverse complement strand
GCCGGTCAGCCGGAACAGAAAGAAGAAGAGATTGTGCTGGATTCGAAAGAAGAAACGGTATCCTCTGAAAAAAAAGGTACAGATATAAAGAGAAAAAGAAAAATGAAAAGGCATCTTTTTTGAAACATTACTGTTACTTATTCCCCGCTTACAAGATCCCTGACATATTTTTCAGCATCAAATTCTGAAATATCATTATACTGTTCACCGAAACAAACAAATGCAACTGGAATTCCAAGTTCACGTCCGATTGAAACTGCTACGCCGCCCTTTGCAGTTGAATCGTATTTTGTAAGAATGATTGCATCAACTTTTACAGCTTCAACAACCGGGAGAGCGAGCTGACCGATCTGTATCTTTGCGGCGGCGGCAGCCTCATTCCCAGGCTGGTCCAGATCCTGCAGGAAGAGCTGGAGCTCTCCGTTCATCCCATCCGGGAGCTGACCTCCGTCAGATGCGCCGGCGTGGAGCCCATCAACCTGTACGCAGCTGCCATCGGCGCTGCCATTCAATAAGGAGGTCCTATGTTCCGAAAAAAGAAAAGCGGGATCCCCTCCAAAAAAACCATCAATCTGGCCTTTCGCGAAAAGTCCGAGTTCACGGTAACAAGGACCCTGCCCTCTCTGCTGCTGGTGGCAGCCCTGGCCATCGCCTTCTCTCACTTTGCCGTCTTAGACCGCCTGGATCATGTGGCCAAGCTGAACCGCACGGTCGAAGAGCTGCAGCAGCAGGTCTCTGCTTTGGAAAGCGCCTGCGAAGGCTATGAAGAGACGGAAAGAGAATATTCCCGGTATTTTTCAGCCGATCTGACCGATGAAGAAAAAGCCCTTCATTCCAGAACGCTGGTGCTGGAGCTGGTGGAAGAGCAGCTGATGCCCTATTGCGATGTAAAGACCATCCGTACCGAGGGCAACACCGTCACCATCCAGCTGGGCGGCATCACCCTGGATAAGGCATCCGCCCTGATCAACACCATCGAGACCAAGGCCTACGTGCAGCAGGTCTCTGTTTTCTCGGCTGCCACCGGCAGCGACGATCATATGAAAGCAACCATCAGCATGATGATCCGGCTCAACGATAACGAAGGAGATATCCGCCAATGAAAGACGTTCTCGATATGCAGATATCCAAAACCATAAAGCTGCTTCTCCTGTTGCTGACCGCCCTGCTTCTTGGGCTTTGTTATTACTATACGGTAGATCTCAATGTCAGGACCGTCACCGAACGGGCCAACTCGGCCATCGATGAGCTGACCTTGCGGCAGCAGGTCGCCTCCATCAAGGTTCAGAACAAGGCCTTCATGGAAAAGAAGCTGCAGGTCATCAAAGACAGCCCGGATGCCAGCTTCGTTGCCGATTACGACAATCAAAAGAACGTGATGATCTTTTTAAACAGCGTTCTTGCCGGAGCTGACGAATACTCCATCGAATTCGATGCCGTCAATCTGCCCCAGTCCGGTGCTACCGTACGAAGAGAGCTGTCTGTCACCTTTGAAGCAAAAGATTTTACCACAGCACAGAAAATTCTTAAGGAGCTGCAAAGCTGCCCCTATACATCCCTGTTAAACGAGATGAGCCTGGCGCCCCGTGCTTCTCGCTCCTACAGCGGCGCCGCCCAGCGCGAAGACCTGAGCTTAGAAGAGGGTCCCGTATCGGCAGGCATCTGCATCACCTTCTTTGAGACCCTGAAAAACTGATCACGACGAATAACGCAGAACATTAAACAAAAGCAATGAAAAAACGGCAAGTCCGCCCGGCGGCGCCTGCCGTTTTTTCATATGGAAAATTTCTGTTTTCGAAAATCAGAGCCTACTTGTAGGGATAGTACTTATCGAACTTGCGGTACATATTCAACCCGCGCAGCTTTAAATAGATCCAGCGCTTCAAAGGCATATCCTCGGAATAATACTGGGAATCGCAGACCTTACCCTCTTTGACCAGTTGTCTGACCTGCGCCAGCTTCTTTTCGTCTTTTACATATTTATAAACGACGCCGAGGGGAACGGCATGCCAGAAATAAGGCTCTTTTACCAGGGTCATGGGAATATCCTTATGGAAAATGTAGTCGTCGACTACATACCTGGCCAGATTGTTGCCGCTGCCGGTGACCCGGTAATGGCTTCTGCCCTGACGGATATTGATCTCGAACATCTTATATTTTCCGTCGCGGTGATCGTACTTGATATCGGCATCGGCAAAGCCCTCGTAGCCGATCTCTTCCATCATATGACCCACCTTCAGCATCAGCTCTTCGTTATAGGTGGTGAGGGTAGCGGCATTGTTGCCGACAGCCGTGGGCGTATGCTCTTCCAGCAGCACATTGCCGAAATTCATCAGCTTGATCTTGTGATCGGAGCCGATATACATCTGCAGATCGTAGATGGCATCGTCTTCACCGGGAACCATGTCCTGAATGATCATGTGGTCGTCGTAGCCGTTGGCATAGATCAGCTTCAGGGTATCGACCAGCTCCTGCTTGGAGTTGATGAAATAGGCCTTGTGGAAGCCCTCGAACTTGTTCTTATGATATTTGACGCTGTCGGAGGCCTTCAAAACCACGGGATAGCCGAAATCGATCTCAAATTCGAAGTTCATTTCCGGCTTGTAGATAAAGGTCTTTGCGTAGTCCAAACCGTAGCGGTCGCACAGCTCATAGAAGCTTTCTTTCAGGGTGATATTGTCCAGCACCTGCTTATCGGAATAAGGCAGAACAAAGCCCTTGTTCTTTAAATACTCTTTGTTTTCGACGATGAGGCGCACATAATGATCGGCGCAGCCCATCAGGATCAGAGTCTTTCCCTTGCCTGCGGGACCGTATTCTTCATACAGCTCATCCATGGTCTTAAGAAACACCTGTGTCTCATCCAGGCCGGGCACCTCTTTGTAATCGATGATGTTGGTATCCTTTGTCATGGCGCCTCTTGCTCTTGCCACCATGAGAGATTTGATGCCGTAGGCCTCATGGAAGGCTCTTGCCATGCTGTATACGTTGATATCGCTGGCGCACAGGATGGGCATAAAGCTTACTTCGCTCATTGTATATCGTTCCTTTCGGGGTCCTTTGAAAAATTCGCTAACTTATTTATTATAGTACAAATCGCTTCACATAAACACGGGTTTTCATTATTTTTCTGTGCTGTGATCTTAGATGTTATAACAGAAGGATCATAAGGCCGGCTTTTGCAAACGATCCCGCAGCAGCTGAAGGCTTCCAAAGGAAACGCAAAAGGCCGGGTCGCCTGCAGCCAGCCTTTCTGCCACCTCCGCTATGGAAAACCATGCGACGCTGTCCACTTCTTCTTTTTGAAGCGACAGCGTTTTTTCGTCCACCTCTTTCTTCAAACGGTAGATGAAGATGTATTCGTTGTCGTGAAAGGCTTTGCCGCCAAAGACCTTGCGGTATTCGTTATGGATCATTCCAAGATATTCCAGCTCATCCTCCGCGGCCCCAATGCCCAGCTCCTCCCAAAGCTCCCGCAAGGCTGCCTGCTTGGGAGCATCCCCGGCCTGCATATGGCCTGCCGACGAGGTATCGTATGCCCCTGGAAAGCTTTCTTTCGTCAGGGCCCGTTTCTGCAGCAGCACACCGGCAGCACCGTCTTTACTGCCGGCGATCCAGATGTGGGCCGTGCGATGGGGAAGGCCCTTTCCGTGGGCTTCGCTGCGCGAGCAGATCCTGCCCGTGGGCTGCCCCTGTTCGTCGACGATATCAAAATACTCCATAAGGATCCTTCTTTCAAAAATCGGAAGTCCGCACTTATGCAGGCTTTTCTCATAAAAAACAGCTGCCTGCAGCTGCAGGCA
>JABUTE010000307.1 GCA_021443825.1 Bacillota bacterium | reverse complement strand
AGAACATCCTTCAGCTGCTCTTCATCGTTGACGAAATCGGAAAGGGCAAGGTCCAGGCCGGTATTGGGGTCTACGTTATAGGTCTCGACCCACATGTCGGGATGAACGCCACCCGCATAGGTATAGTAGCTTACCACATAGCTGACGGCCGTCTCATCGGACCTGGTGACATAGGTCGTGGTCTCAAAGGGAAAACCGCTAAAGCCTTCGGCCGTATTTCCGTCGGCTGCCAGTTCTCTTGCGATATCGGCAAAGCGATGCATCTGTTCATCGGCATTGGCGGAATGAACGTCGTTGCTGGCCTTCAGATAGGCATCCAGCTTGGGGTAGAGAGCCTTTTCCTCTTCGGGAAGACCCAGATGATCCCATCTGGCGGTGGCCAGGTTGAACCAGTAGTCGTTGACCAGCTCCGTTACATAATCATATTGAACGCCTCTCTGCAGCTTGATCAGCTTTGGAGCCGCAGCTGCGGAGGGCTGCTGCGGGTCTTCGGTTTGCCCGGGAAGGGGGTCGGCAGGTGCCGGAGCAGGATCCGGCGAGGGGGTCGGCGTCTGCGGGGAATCAGCTTTGGAGCCGCAGGCCGCCATAGAGAAGAGCAGGATGGCAGAAAGCAGCAGACAGATCACTTTTTTCATTTTCGTATATCTCCCTAAAAACCGTGAAATTTTCCATTGGCGAATAATTATACCATATACTGACCGGGGCATAAAGGAAAAAGTATCCGTGTTATTTTCATTTCCCTTGGTATATAATCGATTCATAAAAAGGAGGAATCACCGACTATGAACAACAACCGCTCCAGATCCGGACTGACAGGAGTCCTGCTCTGCGTTCTTGCACTCATCGTGCTTACAAAGATCTCAAAGCTGCTGGGCTTTCTGTTCTCGCTGCTGCTGGGACTGGCCCTGCTGGCCGTTCTGGCTTTTTGCGTTTATATTGCCTTTACTGCGATCAGGGATTCTGCGAATCAGCCCTCCGACACCAAAAACGGAAGACCCCTGACCGCTTCGGAATCAAAGCTCCTTTCGGAGGGCAGAGCAGCCCTTACTTCGATCCGCATGGACAACCTGAAGATCACCGATCCGCAGGTCAGGGAAAAGATCGACAGCGTCTGCAGCCGCATGGATCAGATCCTGTCGAATCTGAAGCGCAACCCGCAGCGCATCGGCGATTCGGTGCAGCTGCTGAAATATTATCTGCCCCAGCTGGCCGAGATCGTAGACAAATATGCCCGGCTGCAGAACCCCGGACAGGAAGACAGCTCCAAAGAGACCATGCTGGTGCATCTGGATATGATCTCGGAGGCGCTGGTAAAGCAGTTCGACGAGACCCTTTCTGCCGAAAAGCTGGACCTGACGGCAGAAATGGAGGCCATGAAGGCGGCCCTGCAGATGGACGGTCTGCAGACGGAAGCCGTGATCACCCAGGCAGACGAGCTGGCGAAAAAGTACGAAAATATGGACGATCACGCCGAATAGCAGACACCCGCGACAGTAAAAGAGTGCGTTCCGAATCACGGAAACGCACTCTTTTTTCATGCATTATTTGGGCACAGTGGTGGTGATCTCGCCGCCGCTTACGGTAAAGGTGACCGGTTGTGACAGGCCTACATTACCGTTTGCATCGCGCAGCTCGTAGACATATTTATAGGTTCCGTCGAACAGGGGCGCTTCGTCGAAGGTGGTGGAGGAATCGACGGTGATGGTCTGTACCGCGTAATTGGACAGCTCATCGCTGTCTTCGGTGCCGACCTTCCAGATGACCGAGATCCGATCGCCGACCTGCAGCTGGCGAAGCTCTTTCGATGCCATTCCGGTGGAGGGCTCCAGCCCCTTTCGTGCGCCCAGCACCTGCCAGCTTTCCAGCTCGAAGCTGTAGACCACCTGCAGGTTGTATTTTTCGTCGTTGAGAAGAACGGGCACCGAGTAGAGGCTGTATTCGGGGGTGCCGTAGCAAAGCTCCATGTAGACGGGCACATTGTCGATGGCGCCCCAGACGCCGCGGAAATTATCCATAAAGATGCCGCGGCTCCAGTCGGCGGTGATATCGTTGTCAAAGCCCATCAGCACCTGCACTCCGGTATCGGGGTCTACATAAAACAGCTCAAAGCAGACCGCGGTGAGCAGGTCGTCTGCTTCTTTGCCCAGCTTGATATAGGAATTTCCGGAATTCTTATCCAGCAGAGGCTTGATGTTATTCCAGCCCATATCGCTGAGGGTGATCAGCGCATCGTTTTCGGAGGGCTTTGCGGGCTGCACGGGGGCAGCTGTCTGCGACTTCAGGGCCTCGATATAGTCGTAAGCCTCCTGCGTCGGTCTGCCGTTGATCTGCCACTCGGCAAGATAAGCAAAGGACTTATAGGGCTGCTCTTTGGTGAGAGCCTGATAGCTGGTAAGGTCGCTTCGGTCGTTGTTATAGGAATAATAGCAGGAAAGCCCGCCGGACTGGGCCTTATAGCGGCCGTTCACCTTATAGACGACGCAGTCTTGCAGGGCGGTCTGCACATCGGCTGCGCTGGCGAGAAAGCCGGAGCAGTTTTCTGCGAAGCTCCCCAGATCGACCATATTGGTGTAGCCCTGGGTCTTGGTATTTCCGCCGTAATTCTCGCTGACGGAGGCCGCCTTTCCCAGCTGGGTGATCACCCGGTTGTTTTCTGCTGCGCTGAGCAGCGCCTCGCTTCCGAAGGCCTCATAGGCGGTAAGCAAAGGCTCCAGACGGGTCAGATCGACAACGGAAAGGGTGATGCTGTCGGCCGTGCCGTCGGCCCGGCAGCCCTGCACGAAGCTGTCGCAGATGGCCTTGCCCAGCGTTGCCCCGTTGATCGAGGTGTCATCGGCAAGGGCCTGGGCCCAACCGGAATAGAGCCAGCCGTTTCCCGGCTCCACTTCTTCGGAGGCGACCATATAACGGGCGATGTCGCTGAAGGTGGCGGCCACATCGATGGTGGCCATCAGGCAGGTATCGAAGCCGACGAATTCCAAAGGAGGATCATCCGGATCGGTGCCAAGAGCCGAACCGCAGGCGGCATACATCTCGTTGAGGTTAAGGGAATCGTAGCCATAGATCTCATCGAAGGCGGCTCCTGCAACGCTGCCGCCGCCGTGGTTCCAAAAGAGAAGTCCTGTCTTTTCGGCAGGGAAGCTGGTCTTCGCATATTCCAGAAAATCGTACAGGCTTTCTGCTTCGCCCATGTTGACACGGGCCCCCTCATCCACCTGCTGCAGCCCCTCCGACGTATAGGTAAAGCGCTGCATCCGGGAAGATGACATCACATTGTTGTTCCACTTTTTCGCTCCGCCGGTCTGAATGACAAAGACCACATCCTCCGGAAGCTGCACGGAAAGAAGCTCCTGCAGATCACGGGTGGCGCAGGCGCCGTTGCTTTCCAGATCACTGCCGCACAGATACCAGTAGATCGCCCAGGTATATTCCCCCTCTTTGAAAGAAGAACCGGGCTGGGTTGCGGCCGGTGTCTGGGACTGCGAAGAAGAAGGGGTCTGCACAGGAGCCTGGGGCTGCTGGTAAGAGACCTCAACGCAGCCGGTCATGGCGCAGAGCAGAGCGATGCAGATAAGCAGGGCCATTCCTTTTTTACGGATCATTTTCATTTTACACACCTTTCCTTACAGTGCCTCGGAATCCAGAACGACCGTAAAGGGGCCGTCGTTGAGAAGCTCGATCTTCATGTCTGCTCCGAAAATGCCTTTTTCGACCACGGGAACCGTCTTTTTGCATTCTTCGATGATATATTCATATAAAGGCTCTGCCAGCTGGGGGCGGGCCGCCTCGGTAAAGCTGGGCCGGTAGCCTTTTTTGCAATCCGCATACAGGGTGAACTGGGATACCAGCAGCAGCTGACCGCCCACATCGCCAAGGGACAGATTGGTCTTGCCCTGGGCATCCTCG
>JABUTE010000072.1 GCA_021443825.1 Bacillota bacterium | reverse complement strand
GTCGTAGCTGCCCGCTGCGGTGCAGGAAGCGTCGACCTCGTTCTCACGAACGGCCTCATTGGGGGTATGCTCTGCCAGCGGACGGGAAATATTCTCCAGCAAGGTCTCACAGCTTTCTTCTGCGAAATTTCCTCCGCAGGTGGAGCAATGCCAATATTCTGCCGTGCCGGAAGCCGTGCAGGTCGAGTCTACTGCCTCATGGTGCTGCGGGGCAGCATGGGTGCAGGGTGCAGCTGCATCCTCCCAGAGAGCGTACAACGTGAAGGACTCTGTAACGGGGGTGCTGGAATCGAACCGGGTGTAATACTCGCTGTCGGTATACCAGCCCAGGAAGTTAAAGCCGTCTGCTGTCGGTTCCTCGGGAAGGGTCAGCAGGTCACCATCGAATACGTAAACACTTGCGATCCCATTTCCGTGGTCGCACATTGCAAACCGAACGGTATAAAGAGCCGTGCAGTTGCTGCACTTGCTTCCGTCTGCTGCGACCGCATAGCAGTCTTCGCAGCCACCGCATTTTTCGCAGAAAATATAGCCTCCCGCTTCACTGCAGTCTGCACACCATTGGCAATTGGGGCAGATCAGGCTGCAGCCACTGCACTTTGCATGGCACTCACGACAAATAGTTGCACACGAGCTGCAATACTCTCCGCAGCCGCTGCAGATCACACCGTCCTGACCGCAGTTGGGGCAGGCCTGCTCCCAACGGGCGTACAGAGTGACTTCTCCGATAATGGGGGTATTGGAATAGAACAGGTCGTTGCACTCGCTGTCGGCACACCAGCCCTTAAAGAGGAAGCCCTCTGCCTGCGGATCGTCGGGATAGTCTACGGTCGATCCGTAATAGACATAGGCATCTGCGATCTGGGTTCCGTGGCCGTTCATATTAAAGTGAACGGGATATCTCTCGCTGAAGCAGAAGCTGCACTTGCTCAGGTCTTCTGCCACGTAGCAGCTGCTGCTGCAGCCGCCGCAGTTACTGCAGACCCGGTAGCCATGGGCTTCGTTGCATTCTTTGCACCAGCCGCAGCCCTGGCAGATCAAACCGCATTCGCTGCAGTAATCGGCATTCTTAGAGCAGACCCGGGCGCACTTATCGCAGTAGCTGCCGCAGCCGCTGCAGATCGTGCCTGCATTGCCGCAATTGGAGCAGATCTGCCCCCACTCTGCATACAGGGTGCGGTCTCTCGTGACCGTCTGGGTCAAGAACCGCCATTCGTTGTGATAATAACTGTCGCTGTACCATTTAACGACCACATAGCCGTTGTCCGGCTCTACGACAGGCTTTTCCAGCAGCGAGCCGTAACGAACGGATACGGGCTCCAGTTCTACCTCATGATCGCCCATGTCGAAGGATACCTCATAGTATTCATCGATCCAATAGGCGTGAAGGGTCATGTCGCAGGTAACCGCATCGGTGCGGAAGTTCCAAACCGATCCGCTGTCATCGAGCCACTTCAGGACCATCTGCCCTTCGGTGCTGACAGCAGGAGCGCGCATCGTTTCGCCGTAGGGAACGGTGACTTCTTCCAGCCCGATATCGTGAGCACCTCCGTCGAAGGTGACGGTGCAGGTTTCAGGAACCCAGATCGCATAAAGGGTCAGATCATCCTTTACGGTATCGCTTCTGAAATACCATTGATTGCCGCCATCGTTGTGCCAGCTGCCGACGATCTGCCCTTCGTCGGCAGGCACGACGGGCTGCTGCAGCTTGGAGCCGTAGGCAGCCGTAACAGGCTCCAGCTCCACACTGTCGCGGCCGGTAACAAACTCGACCGTAAAGGTCATTTCTTCGCAGTTGCTGCAGCCGGACAGATCATCCTTCAAAAGGAAGCATATCCCGCAGCCGCCGCAGCTTTCACATTGCAGGGGAATAATGCAGTCTTCGCACAGCAGGCAGCCGGGGCATACGGGGGTCTCACACTCGGTGCACACCAGCCCGCAGCCTCTGCAGAGCTGGCCGTTTTCACCGCAGGTGGGGCAGTCGATATCCTCCAGCACATAGACGGCGATCACATACTCGCCAAGCAGATCGATATTGATGGCAAAGCTTTCGCCGGCCTGCATATATGCAGGATAATCGGTAAACTGCTCCAGAACCGGCACGCTGTCGCCGTTGACCGTGGCAGAAGAGATCGTGCCGTCGACCTCGAACATCAGCCAAGGCGTTACACCGGGAATATAGGCGGGCATGTCGTCATTTCCATCCAGAAAACCGGTGGTAAAGGAACAGCTTTTTACACTGCCTTCCGGATCTACATCAAGCGTCAGCATTACCTCCTGTGCCGTCATGCCGCGGGTCAGGGGCGGATAGACGACAGAAACCGCTTTACCGGGAATAAAGCCCTCGACCATCACATTGATCCACAGCTGCTGCTCGCTATAGAAGGCCATGGTCGAATCACTGCCGTACAGCATGAAGGCGATGGCGTTGGTCTCGATCTTGATTGCTTCTCCGTTTACCGTCAAAGAAGAGGGAAGGCTTTCTACATTATCGTATTGCAGCATCACGGATGCCGTGGTGCCGGGAATATAAACGCTGGTGTAGCCACCGTTATTGCTGATAAAGCTGCAGTCGGTCAGCGCCAGACGTTGCGACTGCGTGGTCGTGACGGACGGCTTAAGGGCAGAGGCACTCATGCCATCGGTAGGAGCATCGTAAGCGATCTCGATGGCAGGGCCGTCTTCTTCCGGTTTCATCATATAAAGATAGATTCCCAGCGTTCCGTCCGATTCCTGATAAAAGGCGAAGTCGGTATGGCCCACCAGCTGCGTCATTTGGGCGGAAAGCTCATCCACCAGAGGAATTTCGGTGCCGCTGACGGTAACCCTTTCCGGTGCCTGCTCGCAACGCAGTCCGATGCCCAGCCAGTTGACCAATTCCGAAAAGTATTGATCGTAGCTGTCCATCAGGCCACCCTGCATAGCGGCATTGTAAAGCACAGCCCCCTCGCAGTCGACGGTGATGCCGTAAAAGATCTCATCAAGGGTCATGCCGTCATAAAGCTGAGGCAGGGTAATGGCGCAGTCGAACGCTTCTTCGCTATCGAAGAGGGTCATTTCCTGCCTGCTCGCAGGGGCGGCGCCGGCATCTTGAAACAGCAGGCTTTCCTGATGCAGGAGGTCTAAAAGCTCCTGCAGGTCTGCCTCCTGTTCAGACAGCGCGTTTAAAAGGACTTGATCGCCTGCCGGATCATCCGTATGGATATCCGCAGCCATTACCGGCATAGCCGTCCATATCATCGACAGTGCCAGCAATATTGAAAACAGTTTTTTTATGTTCTTCATAATCCAGACTCCCTTCTTTATTATGAATTTCATTGTATTCCGGCTTCATTATATCCTATTCCGCCGGATATTTTCATCTTCTTTCCGAATAATCGGCTGAAATCCATGTATTTTTCATGAAATTCATGCCTCATCTCGAAGCGCTTACGCCATTTGAAGTAATAATTACGGGATTCGGCAAAAGCTGCATCAAAGGCAGCCGCTTACCGCCGCGTTGCTACCTCCCCTCGGTGCTCTGGATCAGAATGCCGGCAACGATGATCACCAGTGCCAGCAGCGCAGTCAGCTTCAGCTCCTCCTTCAAAAGCAGCGCCGACAGAGCAACGGTGATAAAGGGGGTCAGATAGGCCAGATTGGCAACGAAGGCGGTATTTTCCGCTTCCTTCAGTGCCAGCGCCCAGAACAGATAGCCGGCCGCATCCACCGCGATGCCAAGCCACAGAAAGCCGGGCACATGGACCAAGGAAACAGGAACCCAGGTGCGGGTCAGCAGGCAGACGGCAAAGCCCTCCAGCGAGGTGACGGTCCAGAAGATCATCATGGAAAGATTCTGGTCGTAATCGTTTTTCTTGTTGAGAACGGAAAAAAGACCGTAGCAGACGGCGCAGAGGATGCAGGCGAGCATAC
>JABUTE010000228.1 GCA_021443825.1 Bacillota bacterium | reverse complement strand
GCAAGGACGCGCAGGAAAAAGAATATATGCGCATCTCGTCGCAGATCAACGACCGTGTCATGGCAAAGGCGGCTGCCTTTATCCACGAAGGCATGACCGAAAAGGAATGCTCCCAATATCTGCAGAAATGCTTTGCCCAGGAAGGCGCTACCGGCTATGCCTTTCCTCCCATCGTCAGCTTCGGCGCCAATGCCTCTGACCCGCACCACGGCGCCGACGATACCGTATTAAAGGAAGGCGACTGCATCGTCATCGACATGGGCTGCCAATACAACGGCTATTGCAGCGACATGACCCGCACCTTCTATTGGAAGACCGTTTCCGAAGAAGACCGGAAGATCTACGACATCACCTTAAAAGCAAACCTGCTGGCAGAAGAAAAGGTAAGAGCCGGCAGAATGTTTAAGGAGATCGATCTGGCCGGCCGCGATCACATCACCGCCTGCGGCTACGGTCCCTACTTTACCCACCGGCTGGGCCACTCCATCGGCCTTGCCGACCACGAGGGTGAAGATGTCAGCAGCGTCAACGACCATCTCATCGAAAAGGATATGTGCTTCTCGGTTGAGCCCGGCATCTATCTGCCCGGCAAGACAGGCGTTCGCATCGAAGACCTGGTGATCGCCACCGAAGACGGCTGCGAGCTGCTCAACTTCTACACCAAGGAGCTGCAGGTGCTGGGCATCTAACCCTCTGCCTCCGGTTTCAGACGAATGAAAAGACCCGCAAGACTGCCATCGCAAGCTCTTGCGGGTTTTTTTATTGCTTGTTTTAATAGTTACATAATCCCATTTACGGTCAATCACCGGCTGCAGCAGAAAGGAACGCCTGCGCCGCCCGTTTTTAGCCGCTTAGAACTCGACCAGCACACCGACGCCCAGCTTTTCTGCCTTTTCGGCGATGAGAGCTGCGGCAGCCAGGTCTTCGACGGAAAGACCAACGGTCTCAAACAGGGTGATCTCGTCGTCGCTTTGGCGGCCTTCTGCTTCGCCGTTGATGATCTTGCCGATCTCGGCACCGAACGTGGCAGGATCCAGCTTTCCGGAGGCGATCAGCTCCTTTTCGTTGGCGGAATCGCGCAGCACGGCAGAGACCACGTCGGGATAGATGTGGCCCTTCAGCAGCAGGTTGTCTTCGATCTCCTTACCCATGCCTACCATGTTGACGTGAGCGCCTGCCTTGACCCAGTCGCCATTGAGGAACGGCGTTCTGGAAGAAGAGGTGGTGCAGATGATATCGGCGCCCTCGGCGCATTCCTGCGCGGTCTCGCAGACCTTGACCGTAAGGCCTTCCTTGCTGTATTGCTCGGCAGCTGCCTTTGCGGCTTCTGGGAACTGGTCCCATACACGGATCTCGGTGATATCTCTTACGAGAGGAATGGCTGCCAGATGGGCACGGCCGATGCGGCCTGCGCCGAGAACCGCCAGGATGTGGGCATCCTTTCTGGCCAGCATATCGGTGGCAGCAGCGCTGGTGGCACCGGTGCGGATATCGGTGATGTGATTGGCATCGACAATGGCGGTCAGAGCGCCTGTCTTGGCGTCGAACAGGGGAATGATGCCCTGGGAAGTCTTGATGCCGGGGCCGGGAAAGACGATAGCCTTTACGCCGCAATAGCCTGCCTCATGGTCGCAGCCGGGCATGAGAGCAAAGGAATTGCCGTTTTCCTGCTGCAGAGAGTTGCGCTGCAGCATCTCGGCCTTGCCGTAGCTCAGCGATACCAGGATCTTTTTCATTGCATCGATGCAGTCCTGCATGGTAAGCAGCTGGGCCGCTTCTTTTCCGCTGATGATTCTTGTTGACATGATTCGTTCTCCTTTCGTTCAGATACAGTCATAAAAACAGGTCGGAATCCTCTGCCACCATTTCCAGAATGGCAGGGTCTTGCAGAAGATGATACCAGACCGTATACGTTGCACGGATAAAATCCTCATTCAGCTCCATCTCGTCTTCCACCAGAGGGCACTGATAAGGAAGATCCTCCCGGTTGTAGACCAGCTCCAGAATGCCGTCGCCGTTGATGAAGGGCTTTAAAGGAAAGGTGCGGCATTGAAACGGGCGAAGCTGTCTGGGGCAATGGGGAGGCGTTTTGCACCGGACGAAATAGGCGGGCTTGGGCCAGTTTTCCGGAAGATTGTGCTCTGCCGGGTCGTCTTCCCGCCACAGCAGCCAGTCTTCTTCAGGATCTTCGCAGCGCTGATGCAGCTTCTCTTCGCCGGGCAGCAGATAGATGCCCATTTCTTTTTCCGGATCGCCGGCGCAGCAGCAGGCAGCGCCGCACAGGGTGCCGCAGTCGTAATCCACGGGAGATACCCGGTCTAAAAGCCGGTAGATGGCCCGCCAGGTGCGCTGGCTGATGGCAGGGCTATTCATGCGTTTGCTCCTTCAGCTGCTCGATCATGGCCCTTGCAAATTCGATGCAATCGCAATGCACCGCATAATGGGCGGCGGCGAAGATGGGGGCATCGGGGTCGGTATTGACCGCAACGATGGTCTGGGCACCGGAAATACCGGCCAAATGCTGAATAGCGCCGGAAACGCCCAGCGAGATCAGCAGCTTGGGAGCCACCGAGGCTCCGGTCTGCCCGACCTGGTGAGAATACTCCGCCCAGCCCTCATCGATGAGAGGCCTGCTGACGCCGTATTCTCCGCCCAGAAGCTCTGCCAGCTCTTTTACCACAGCCATGTTCTTCTTGGAGCCGATGCCTCTGCCTGCAACGACCAGAACGTCGTAGTCGGCCAGCTTTTTGCCCTCGGCCTCCTTTGCAAAGCTTAAAAGCTGCATGCCAGGATCGGAGCAGCATTGATCAGACACATCCAGCACCTCGATCTTCACCGGCCGGGAAGGGTCTTCTTCTGCGGCGGCGAAGATGCCGGGGCGCACCGTAGCCATCTGGGGCCTGGTGTCGGCGCAGACGATGGTCGCCATCAGATTGCCGCCGAACGCGGGTCTTGTCTGCTTGAGAAGGCCTGTCTCCTCGTCCATATCCAGCACAGTGCAGTCGGCGGTCAAGCCGGTCTTTAAGGTCGCAGCCACCATGGGCGCCATGGTCCTTCCGAAAGGCGTCGCTCCGTAGAGAACGACAGCAGGCTTGCGCTCCCGGATCAGGCGGCAGAGCATATCGGCATAGGGGATCTCAAAGGCCGGGTCAAAGGCCCGGGAAGACTTTCCGTAAAGAACCTGATCGGCGCCGCCGTGGCAAAGGCTCTCCAGATCTTCTACATCACGTCCCAGAACCACTGCCGTCAGGGTCTGCTTTGCGGCATCGGCCAGCTCTCTGCCCTTGGCAAGCAGCTCATAGGAGACCGGCAGCAGCCTGCCTTCGGTCTGCTGGCAGAAGACCCAAATACCCCTCCAGCTGTCCAGCCCTTCGGCATGCTCTTCCTCTGCCATGGAGATGGCCCCCATGGGGCAGGCATCGATGCACATGCCGCAGGAGATGCAGCCGTCATTCACGTGAACGCGACCGTCTTCGTCCAGCTGCAACGCATAGTTGGCGCATATCGCCATGCAGCTTCCGCAGCCGACGCATTTTTCTTTATCGATGATCGCAGCCATTACAGGACCTCCTTTCCGATCTGCAGCACTTGGGCAGCCAGTTCCTGGGCCGTTCCGTTAAGCACCTGCGCCTGATGGGAACGGTCGGGGGCAAAGCTGCGCAGCACCCGGGTGGGAGAGCCCTTCAGCCCGCAGCGGTCAAGATCTGCCTTCAGCTGCTCTGCCGTCAGGCTTTCGAAGGGGGCCTGCAGGCTGTAGCGAACGCCGGCGATGGATGCCATGCGGGGCATGTTGATATCCTTTGTAACGGTGATGACGGCAGGAAGCTGCACCCTTACCCGGGCGACGCCGCCGTCCATCAGCTTATCGCAGATCAGTTCGTTTTCAGAAGCTTTTTCGATATGGCATACATCCGA
>JABUTE010000157.1 GCA_021443825.1 Bacillota bacterium | reverse complement strand
CAGCAGGTCTTCTCTCACCGCAAGGAGCTGCGCGCCATGGGGCTTTCCGTTCCTCCCGCGGCCGAATTCATGGAGCTTCTTTGCAGCAGCGGCGCCGCAGTGCGTGAGGACTGCCTGACCCTGCAGGCGGCAGCCGATGAGATCATAAGGGTGTACGGTAAACGATAATGGCGATCAAAGATATCACTCTGGGTCAGTACTATCCGGCGGAATCCCCGCTGCACAGTCTGGACCCCCGAACAAAAATACTGGGCACGCTGGTCTTTATGGTGTCCATCTTTCTGGTCAACAGCTTTTGCGGCTTTGCCTTTGCCGCGCTTTGCCTGCTGATCCTGGTGCGGGTGTCGAGGATACCCCTGAAATTCATCGTAAAGGGCTTAAAGCCCATTCTGTTCGTCATCCTCTTTACCCTGGTCATGAACCTGTTCATGACGCCGGGCGAGACCTGGCTGAAGCTGGGCTTTCTCGTCATTACGAAGGAGGGTGTCTACCGGGCCTTTTTCATGGCGATCCGTCTGATCCTGCTGATCAGCTGCTCGTCGCTGCTCACCCTGACCACCAAGCCGGTCACCCTGACCGACGGTCTGGACAGCCTGCTGAATCCCCTCAAGCGGTTCGGCTTTCCTTCCCACGAGATCACCATGATGCTTACCATCGCCATCCGGTTTATTCCCACCCTGATGGACGAAACGGACAAGATCATGAAGGCCCAGACGGCCCGCGGCGCCGATTTCGAATCCGGCGGCCTGAAGGATAAGGCAAAGAGCCTGATCCCCCTGCTGGTGCCCCTTTTCGTCAGCGCTTTTCGCATTGCCGCCGATCTGGCCATGGCCATGGAGGCCCGCTGCTACCGGGGCGGTGAAGGACGCAGCCGCATGAATCCCATGCGCTACAGAAGTGCCGATCTGGCAGCCTTTCTGCTGATGGCTGTCTATACCGGTCTGATCATCCGGTCCAGAAGCCTTGGTCTGTTTTAAAAAGGAGAATGTTCTGTGAGACAACGCGGAGTAAAAAACAGAGATGCCATCGTCCAAAGCTGCAGCGCCTGGCTGGCAGAAGACCCGATGACAAACAGGGGCAGCTGGCGCAGCCTGTTCGGCAGTGACGCCCCCCTGTGCCTGGAGATCGGAAGCGGCAAGGGCAAGTTCATCTGCGGCATGGCAAAAGCCCATCCCGATATCAATTTTCTGGCCTGCGAGGGCGGCGAAAACATCAATGTTCGCGTCCTGCAGAAGGCCTCTGAGGCGGAGCTTGCCAACCTGCGCCTTATCGACGAATACATCATCCACCCCTGCGACTATTTCGCGGAGGGCGAGCTGGACGGCCTGTACCTGAATTTCAGCGACCCCTGGCCCAAGGCACGTCACGCCCACCGCAGGCTGACCCACCACCGCTATCTGGAGGAATATAAAAAGATCATCCGGCACGGCGGCTTTCTGGCCTTTAAGACCGACAACGACGATCTGTTCGCCTTTTCGCTGGAGGAATTCGCGCTGGCCGGCTTAACGCCGGTGCGGCTGACCCGCGATCTGCACAATTCCTGCTGGAACGAAGAGAATATCACCACCGAATACGAAGAAAAGTTTTCACAGACCGGTAAATCTATCAATTATGCCTATATTTTGATGCCTTAAGTGTGGATTATCTACGCCGAGTTTGGTATGATAATTAAGGTGCTCCGACCGATCGGACGCACAGATCAACACAGAAGATGAATTTCCGGAGGAAAAAATGTCTATCAAAATCGGTATCAATGGTTTTGGCCGTATCGCCAAGATCGCTATTCTGGCAATGGAAGAAATGGGCGAGCCCTACGAAGTCGTCGGCATCAACTGGAGAAGCAGAGACCTCGACTACATGGTCTACATGCTCAAGTACGATTCCGTATTCGGCAGATTTAACGGCACCCTCGACAAGTACGAAGACGGCATCGTCATCAACGGAAAGAAGATCCCCGTATTCGCCGAGACCGACGCTACCAGGATCCCCTGGGCAGCCTGCGGCGCAGAATATATCATCGACGCCACCGGTGCCTATACCTCTACCGAAAAGGGCATGGAGCATATCCAGGCAGGCGCAAAGCATATGATCATTTCCGCTCCCGCCAAGGATAAGGTCACTCCCACCTTCGTATACGGTGTCAACCACGAAAAGTATACCTCCGACATGAAGGTCGTTTCTGCCGCCTCCTGCACCACCAACTGCCTGGCACCTCTGTGCAAGGTATTGCAGGATAACTTCGGCATCGATCACGGTCTCATGTCGACCATTCATGCCGCTACCGCAAAGCAGAAGGTCGTCGATGCCAAGTCCTTAAAGGACTGGAGAACCGGCCGCACCACCTTCGGCAACGTGATCCCCACCACCACCGGCGCCGCTAAGGCCGTCGGTCTGGTAATCCCTGAGATCCAGGGCAAGATGAACGGCATCGCTTACCGTGTTCCTACCGCCGACGTATCCGTCGTCGACCTGAACATCGGCTTTGAAACAGCGACCACCTACGACGAGGTCTGCCAGAAGGTCAAGGAAGCTGCCGAGACCTATCTGAGCGAGGTCATCGAATATGTCGACGACGAGGTCGTTTCCAGCGACTTCATCAAGTGCTCCAGACCCTGCGCCTTCGACGCAAGAGAGGGCATCGAGCTGAACCAGACCTTCTTCAAGTTCGTCTGCTACTACGACAATGAGTGGGGCTATACCTGCAACATGCTCCGTCTGATCCGCCACATGGCAGAGACCGATCACAAGTAGAGCAGAAAACCGATCACCAGAAAGGGACCGAACGGAATTCGGTCCCTTTTTTCTATGCGGCCCGCTGCAAGCAGCAGGGCGCACCAAAGGCCCGCTAAAAGGCTTGCAGCAAGAAGGGCAGAAAGCAAACGGCCGCCCAGGACAAATGCCGCAGCAGCCACCAGCTTGGCATCGCCCATTCCCATGGGCAGAGGCTTTCGGAAGAGGGTGCAGAGCAGGGCAGAAACAAGCCAAAGGCATAGGATCTCCTCTGCCGCCAGAAGGCGGGCGCTGAGGGTCATAATACCGCATGCGAGGCTTTGGCTCTGCAGCAGGCAGTTTAAGGCGCCCAGAAGGGCGATGACAGCCGTCCACTGGTCGGGCAGGGTATAGCAGAGGCCGTCGAACAGAAACTGCAGAAGAAAGCAGGCAAGAAGCAGGGGCCGAAAGGCTGCTCCTACCGTCTTGGGGAGAGGCATTAGGGCGGTGCAGAAGAAAAACAGCAGAAGGGCCAGCTGCCGCGCTTTTTTTCGCGAAGGCGGGCAGAGCCTTTGCAGCCGGGGCGGATCTGCTGCTTCTAAGATCCAGGAGGCGGGTGTATACTTCCAAAGAGCTGCCGTAAGCACAGCGGTAAATGCCCCGAAAAGGACGCAAAAAAACGGGTGCATAAAGCCTTTCCTTCTGTACCCGTCACCCGCATTTTATATTATCCGGATTAAAATGTCAAATATTACCAATTATTCAGCGTAGAGCAAAGGAGAATCATGAACAAAAGCCTGATCTTAGCACTGATCACCATCCTCATCTGGGGAACCTCGGCGCCTACAGTAAAAGTCATCACCCAGACCATCCCATCCATGCAGGCCCTTTCGGTGGGCAGCGCCATCGCCGCCCTGTTTCTGCTGCTGCTCAATGCTGCCTGCGGAAGGCTGAAGAAGCTGCACCAATACGCCCCAAAGGATCTGGCCGTCATGGGCGGCCTGGGCACCCTGGGCCTCTTTTCCTATTACAGCCTGTATTATTACGGCATCCGGGTCCTTTCCACCCAGGAGGCATGCATCATCAATTACCTGTGGCCCATCATGATCGTGATCTTTTCCATTCTGATCCTGAAGGAGCCCCTGACCATGAAAAAGCTGCTGGCCATCGGCTGCTCCTTCGGAGGCATTGTTTTGCTGGTTCTGGACGGC
>JABUTE010000285.1 GCA_021443825.1 Bacillota bacterium | reverse complement strand
CCTGCTGCTGCGGATACGCCGAACTCTTCTTCGCATGCCTTTACGAGCTCGTTCAGCTCGAGAATGGTCATTTCCTTTATTGCCTGGATGATTTCTTCCTTAGTCATTTTGATTTCTCCTATCAAATATAATGTTAGATCAAGAAACGGATTAAACTTAGATAATGATTATTCTGCTTTTGCATCTGCAATTGCCTGGAAGGTACGTACCATCTTGCCAACGGGGCTCTGGATGGATCCCATGAACTTGGCGATGAGTTCGTCTCTTGAAGGAATGGATGCGAGCGACTGGCAGCCTGCTTCATCATAGAGGATTCCCTCTACAACGCAGGACTTGAATGCCATCTTGTTGTACTGCTTCATAACGCCGCTCAGCACGCGGATGGGTGCGATTGCGTCGTCATAGCTTACAGCCAGTGCGGAGGGTCCGGACAGAACGTCCTTCAGTCCTTCGAACTTGGTGCCCTCGATTGCCTTGGCAATCAGAGTGTTCTTATATACAGTGTAATCAACATTTGCGTCGCGCAGCTGCTTTCTCATATTGGTTGCTTCTTCTACGGTAGCACCCATGTAGTCGATGATGACTGCGGATTCTGCTTTTTCAAGCTTTTCCTTGATTTCAGCGATCTGAGCAGCTTTGATCTTCTGGCTTTCTACTGACATTTTTCTCCTTTCCGGCTTTCGTTTAAGAAAGCCTTTTCGGTTGCAGACAGAAAAGGCTTAGATTTATGAATCGTAACCTCGGCTGGATATTAAGGGCATCTGCGGCCCCCCAGCTGTCTACAGTTTAATATTCTGTTTCGTTGCGATTCAGGCTACTACTTTGCAGCAGATGAGGTGCCCAGCTTCTGGGGATTCAGCTTGATTCCGGGGCCCATTGTGCTTGCAATGGTAGCGGACTTGATGTACTGACCCTTCGCTGCTGCGGGCTTTGCCTTGATGATAGCTTCCACCAGAGCCTGGTAGTTTTCAGCCAGCTTTTCGGGGCCGAAGGATACCTTTCCGATGGGAGTGTGGATGATGTTGGTCTTGTCAAGTCTGTACTCGACCTTACCGGCTTTGATCTCAGCAAGTGCGGTGGTCAGGTTCATGGTAACAGTACCGGACTTGGGAGAGGGCATCAGACCCTTGGGGCCGAGGACCTTACCGAGACGTCCGACAACGCCCATCATGTCGGGAGTTGCTACTACTACGTCGAAATCGAACCAGCTTTCCTTCTGGATCTTCTGAGCCAGCTCTTCTGCGCCTACATAGTCAGCGCCGGCGGCTTCAGCTTCATGTGCTTTTTCGCCCTTTGCGAATACCAGGACCTTAACGGTCTTACCGGTTCCGTTGGGGAGAACGATCGCACCTCTGACCTGCTGGTCAGCGTGTCTTCCGTCTACGCCCAGTCTGAAGTGAGCTTCAACGGTCTCGTCGAACTTTGCCTTGGGCAGCTTGTCCAGCAGCTCAAATGCGGGAGCGACGTCATACAGTTCAGTCTTATCGTAAAGCTTTACTGCATCCTGATACTTTTTTGCTCTTTTGGCCATTTGTTCCTCCTTGTGGTAATAACGGCATTTCGCCTTCCACTGATTAGCCTTCTACTACAACGCCCATGCTTCTTGCGGTGCCCTTGATCATCTCGGTAGCAGTTTCAATGTTTGCTGCATTCAGGTCGGGCATCTTGGTCTGCGCAATCTGCTTAGCCTGTTCTACGGTGATCGTAGCAACCTTCTTCTTGTTGGGCTCTCCGGATCCGGATTCGATTCCTGCTGCCTTCTTGATCAGAATTGCTGCGGGAGGAGTCTTGGTGATAAAGGTAAAGCTCTTGTCTGCGTAAACAGTGATTACGACAGGGATTACCATACCGGCCTGATCCTGAGTTCTGGCGTTGAACTGCTTGCAGAAATCCATAATGTTTACACCCTTCTGACCGAGTGCAGGACCTACGGGAGGAGCAGGATTTGCTTTGCCTGCGGGGATCTGCAGCTTAACATAGCCATCAATCTTCTTTGCCATTTTGTGTTCTCCTTTCCACGGGGCGACCCCGTTTTTCGTTGTTTATGATCAGATCGCAATAAGCCGGAGCTTATCAGATCTTATCAACCTGATCGAATTCAACTTCAATGGGAGTTGATCTGCCGAACATGTCGATGCGGGTCTTGAGCACCTGCCGGTCAGGATTGACTTCTTCGACGACGCCGCTGAAGCCCTTGAACGGACCGGAGATGATGCGAACCGTGTCGCCCTCTTCCACATCCATGACGATGACCGTCTTTTCGATGCCCATTCTTCTGACTTCTTCATCAGAAAGGGGGATCGGTTCGGAGCCCTGTCCGACGAAGCCGGTAACGCCCTGGGTGTTGCGCACCAGGTACCAGGATTCGTTGGTCACGATCATTTTTACGATTACGTAGCCGGGGAAGATCTTCTGTGTCTTGACGACCCGCTTATCGCCGCGGAATTCGACCCGATCCTCGGTGGGAACGATGATCTGCAGGATCAGATCCTGCATGCCGCGGTTTTCGACAAGCTTTTCGATATTTACCTTTACCTTGTTCTCGTGGCCCGAATAGGTATGGATGACATACCACTTCGGCTCTTTGCTGCGGCGCCAGAACCCGGGAGGGACCTCGTTGCGCTCAGCCGCCAGAGAAGAGGTAGCAGTTTCTTCTTCCGGGGTTTCTTCCAGATTAAGAAGTTTTTCTTCGGACATTTCGATCTCCTACATGGTGATGTTGAGCACCTGCTCCAGCAGAGCGAGGATGCTTACATCCAGAACCCAGAAGAGAAGTGCAAAGAATGCACATACTACCAGTACGATCACCGTGTAACGATAGGTCTCCTTCTTGGTCGGCCATACGACCTTCTTCAGTTCAGTCATTACTCCGTGGAAATATTCGCGTACACCGCTCTTTTTTGCAGGAGCAGCTGCGTTAGTATTCTTTGCCATCTTAGAGAATTCCTTTCACTACTTGGTTTCTTTGTGCAGAGTCTGCTTCTTGCAGAATTTGCAATACTTGTGAAGCTCGATTCTGTCGGGATCGTTCTTCTTGTTCTTCATGCTATTGTAATTTCTCTGCTTGCATTCGTCACATGCTAATGTGATTCTAACTCTCATTGTGTACCTCCATTAAACCGGCTCGCGGTAATTATCAGCGCATGAAATTCGCCAGGTCAAAGACAAATGACATAGCGACACTGGTTAACTATAACACATACTGCTGTCTATGTCAATCAAATTATTATAGTAGAAACACTCGGCTGATATGCTCTACGGGCTGCATTTTTCAGGTCTTCCGGAGCCCGCATGATGCGGTGGAAACGGCTGCCTGCAGATCTGAGAAATTTGCAATTAAAAAGACCCTGTTCGGGTCAAGTTCCTGCTTATAATACAATTACCGGCAGGGAATTGCAAGAGCTTTTTCATGAAAAAAACAACTTTTTTTGCGAGGGATAAAAACGGCCCGGACCCTTGTGAAATCAAGGGGTCTCATTCTGTTGAAAAGATTTCGGATCCTGTGGAAAAGTGCCTGATTTCGGAGGAAAAACGGTCGTTTCCTGTGGAAAAACCGTGCCCGGGCGTGGAATCGGCAGAACGGCAGCGGCTGCACGGCAGCAGGCGGCACGCTGCTGTCAGATTTCCCTTGCACTCTGCCCCCGTTCAGTGGTAAACTATGAAAAGAGTCATCCATACTTTGGGGTATTAGCTCAGCTGGGAGAGCGCAAGGTTCGCAATCTTGAGGTCAGGGGTTCGATCCCCCTATACTCCACCAATTAAACGGTCTGCTTTTCAGCAGGCCGTTTTTCTTTTGCAAATGGGGGGATCGAACCCGAAAGGGCAAAAGGCTCCGGGGGAGACTTTTGGTCCGAGCACGCCCAAGGCGCGCGCAGGACGGCAGGCTTGCAAAGCAAGACTGCATATCCCCCTATACTCCACCAAATAAACGGTCTGCTTTTCAGCAGGCCGTTTTCTTTTGCAAAA
>JABUTE010000083.1 GCA_021443825.1 Bacillota bacterium | reverse complement strand
TCTTGATTGTCAGCTTCTCGCCGCCGCGGCTGTGGATGCCGTCTATTTGAATTACATACGGGAGCGGCCGGTCTCCCTTTGACCTTCCCCGCACCTCTGACCGAAAGGAGTATTGCATATGAACGCCAACAAACTGACACAGAAAAGCATGGAGGCCGTACAGAGCGCCGAAAGCCTGGCGCGGGAACGCAATCACCAGGCCCTCTGCGAGGAGCACCTGCTCACCGCCCTGGTCAACCAGAACGACGGGCTCATCGGCAGCCTTCTGTCCGCCATGAATACGAATATTCCCGCCCTGCAGGCAAAGCTGAAGGACCGTCTTTCCCGTATCATCATCGGCTATACCTATGACGGCAGGCCCGTCACCTGCGGCCAGCTCAACGCCCAGGGCGCTATGGCAGCACTTCTGAAGGATGCCATCAAGCCCAATCTGGTGCAGACGCTGGAGGGCAGCCCTGCCTTCGTTCACGGAGGCCCCTTTGCCAACATCGCCCATGGCTGCAATTCGCTCACGGCGACCAGAATGGCTCTGAAGCTGGGCGACTACGCTGTTACCGAGGCAGGCTTTGCAGCCGATCTGGGTGCAGAAAAGTTTTTGGATATCAAGTGCCGCTTCGGCGGTTTTCATCCCTCTGCCGTAGTGATCGTCGCTACCGTGCGGGCTCTTAAGTATCACGGCGGCGTATCCAAAAATGAATTGAACAGCGAAAACCTGCAGGCGCTGGAAAAGGGCCTTCCCAACCTGCTGCAGCATGTTTCCAACATCCGCAATGTCTACGGACTTCCCTGCGTGGTCGCCGTCAATGCCTTTCCGACAGACACCGAGGCAGAGCTTTCTCTGGTCGAAGAAAAATGCAAAGAACTGGGCGTAAACGTGGCCTTGTCTGAGGTCTGGGCCAAGGGAGGCGAAGGCGGCATCTCCCTTGCCGAAGAAGTAGTAAGACTGTGCGAGGAACCCAATGACTTTTCTTACAGCTACCGGCTAACCATGTCGGTGGAAGAAAAGCTCAATGCCATCGCCACCCGGATCTACCATGCCGACGGTGTCGATCTGGTGGGCAATGCCCCGTCGCAGCTGAAAAAGATCAAAGAGCTGGGCTATGACAGCATGCCCATCTGCATGGCCAAGACCCAGTTCAGCTTTTCGGATGACCCTGTTAAGCGGGGCGCGCCTGCCGGCTTCCGTATTTCGGTAAAAAATCTGAAGGTCAGTGCCGGTGCGGGCTTTATTGTTGCCCTGACCGGTGATATAATGACTACCCCGGGGCTGCCCAAAGTACCCGCGGCAGAAAATATCGACCTTGATGAAAACGGCTTGATCAAAGGATTGTTCTAACGATGGAAAACAGATCATTAAAAGAATTTACAGAGCTTCTGGCATCTCCCGCACCCGTTCCCGGCGGCGGCGGAGCCTGTGCGGCAGTATCTTCCATGGGCATCGCACTGGGTGACATGGTGGGTGAATTTACCGTTGGCAAAAAAAAGTATGCCCAGGTAGAGGCCGAGATCCGCGAATATATGGCGAAAAGCCAGCAGCTTCGCCAGGAGCTGCTTTTGTGCATCGATCAGGATGCAGCTAATTTTGAGCCCCTGTCGAAGGCTTACGGCATTCCCAAAGACGATCCTTCCCGCGATGCTGTGATGGAGCAGTGTCTGAAGGATGCCGCATCGGTGCCCTTAAAGATCTTCGACCTGACCATGCAGGCCATCGATCTTCTCGACGAGTTCGCACATAAGGGCA
The DNA here is from genome assembly GCA_021443825.1 of Bacillota bacterium. GTDB lineage: Bacteria > Bacillota > Clostridia > Peptostreptococcales > Anaerovoracaceae > RGIG2707. Next base: position 2,269 of record JABUTE010000083.1, on the reverse strand, counting down.
GCCGGCTGATGATCTCCGATGCGGCCACCGGCGCCGCATTTTGCAGAGGTGCTCTGCAGGGAGCCGCAGTCAACGTAAAGGTCAACACCAAGCTGATGAAAGACAGGGCCTATGCAGAGGAACTGAACGCATATATCGACAGCCATTTTACGGTATACAGCGAAAAGGCGCAGGCCGTATTCGATCTGGTCTATCAGGAATTATAAAAAAGGAGATTTGACCCATGGCACAACTTTTAAAAGGGCCACCGGTAGCCAATTCCATCAACGAAAAGACAGCCCTGCGGGCTGCTGCATTAAAGGAAAAGGGCGTGCTTCCCACCCTTGCCATTCTGCGGGTCGGCGAACGGGAAGACGATCTTTCCTATGAAAGAGGTGCGATGAAGCGCTGCGAGCAGGTGGGCATTGCCGTGAAAAACGTGGTGCTTCCCGTCGACGTAGAAAGCGACGTTTTTTTCGAAGCCCTTGAGCAGCTGAACGACGATCCTGCGGTGCACGGCATCCTCATGTTCCGGCCCCTTCCCAGGCATCTGGACGAAGAGAAGGCGCGAATGCTGCTTGCCCCCGAAAAGGATGTGGACGGCTGCACCGACGGCTCTCTGGCAGGGGTGTTTACCGGCTCTAAGACAGGCTTTCCTCCCTGCACGGCCCAGTCGGCAGTGGAGATCCTCAAGTATTACGGGGTCAAAATGAAGGGCAAAAGGGCCGTCGTCATCGGACGGTCGCTGGTGGTCGGGCGCCCGGTCGCCATGATGCTGCTGGAGCAAAATGCCACGGTCACCGTATGCCACAGCAAAACCGTTGATGTTCCCTCCATCACGAGGGATGCAGATATCATCGTCACTGCAACCGGACAGATGGAGAGCATCGATTCCTCTTATCTGGGGCAGGATCAGGTGATCATCGACGTGGGCATCGGCTGGAACAAAGCAAAGGGCAGGCTGTGCGGCGACGTTTTATTTGAAGATGCCGTCAAACGGGCTTTGGCCGTCACTCCCGTTCCCAGCGGGGTGGGCAGCGTTACCACCAGCATATTGGCATCTCATTGTGTAGAAGCCGCAGAACGGACCCTGGGCAGCAAACAGCGCTGATGCAGCTGCAGATACGTTATATTTAAGATTCACCTCATTTCGCAAGGTCTTTCCTGCGGAATGAGGTTTTTGTATGCGTCAAAAGAAAGCCGGAACAAGACCGAGACCGATCTGGCAGACTGTTTGTTGCAACGATTGAATTTATGATATTGACCTTTGAAGAGCAGATATTTATAATTAATGCGTCAGTATAGTGTTATTTTTGAAGGGGAAAAACATGGCAATAAAACAAATCACTGCTGCTGAATGCGATCAGCTGCTGGAAAACACCTCCCGACTGGTCATTTTGGACTTCTGGAACGAAAACTGCGCCGTATGCGAGGCGTTGGCGCCGGTTCTTGAGGAACTGTCTGCAGAAAGAGCCGATATTGAGATTTACGGTGTCCATGCAGCAAAGGAAAGAGACCTTACCAAACGCTTTGTCATCATGACGGCTCCGTCTCTTGTTTTCTATAAGGACGGAAAGGTCCAGAAGAAGACCATCGGCTATAAGTCCAAAGAGAGCCTGACCGGTATCATCGATACCATCAACGGCTCTGCAGAATAAATCGTTCATTTCAACTATTTGGTTCGGATCCCCATCCGAAAAGGAGAAACCATGGAAAGAAAGAAACTGATCTCAAGAATCGACCGCACCAATCCCACTCCCGAGCAGGCAGCTGCCATCAAGCACCACGAAGAGCAGGGCTACAAGATCACCAACATGAAGGAGACTCTGCTCCACAGCGTCGTATCCTTCGTATCTCTGGAAGAGGGCACCTATGCGGTCGATAAGGCATTAAGAGAAAAGATCGGCGAAAGAGCCGGCATCCTGTTCGGTTATGCCATCTCTTCCGGCAACGACTGCCCCATCTGCGGCAACTACTTCAAGTGGGTTCTGGAGACCAAGCTGGGTGTCAAGGACTTCGCCACCTTCGAATTCACCGATGAAGAGACCGAGCTGATCAACTTTGCTGCTGCTCTGGTCAAGGATCCCAACCACGTTCCCGACGAGGTTTACGAACCCCTGCAGGCTCGCTACGACGAAGAGACTCTGGTCAACCTGATCACCATCGCTGTTCTGACCCTGGCTAACAACTACTGGAACAACATCGTCGGAACTCCCATCGACGACTACCTCTACGAAGGCAATTTCGTAGACCGCGAAATGGACATCCAGAAGGCTGTCAAGGAAAAGTA
>JABUTE010000041.1 GCA_021443825.1 Bacillota bacterium | reverse complement strand
AGAATGATGACGGAGAGAAGGCGGTATACGAAGCGCCAGCCGTGAGCGGCGATCAGACCGGCTGCCCAGGGATTGATGAACAGGCCGGCAATGCCCGAAGACAGCAGCACGATGCCCAGCACGGTGCCTTTTCTGTCAGGAAACCAGTTGCCGATGATATGCTGCATGGGGAAAAAGCAGACGAAGCCGCCGCCGATGCCCTGCACAGAGCCGAGAACATAGAACCACAGGGCGTTCTGCGCAAAGCTCATGAGAAACATGGGTACCCCGTAAAGCAGGCACATCAGCGCAAGAAACAGCTTTGCGTTGACCTTCTGAAACCACTTGCAGCAGGTGGTCATGAACAGGGCGCTGCAGACGCCGTAGAAGGTGGTATACAGCGTCAGCTTCGACATGGAGATGTTCAGATCTGCTGTGATGGCGGGATAAAAGATGCCTCTGCAGTTCTGACCGAGACCTCCGATGGAGCCGAAGATCAGACAGCAGCCAATGATGACCGCCAGTTCTTTTCCGGACAGTTTTTTCGTCATATTCGTATGTCTCCTCTTTTTGAATGTCTTGGAAAATGCTGATATAAACAAAGGCAGATGAGATCATCTGCCTTTTTGTTCCTTTGCAATTGTTGCCTGTTACTCCTGACGGGGCTTGAGCATGGTGCAGGTTCCGTCCAGAACGGAGTCGAGCACGGTCTCCAGATTTCTGGTGGTAACATCGCCCTCGTAGACAGCGCCTGCCTTGATGCTGAGCAGATAGGAGCAGTTCAGCGTTCCGCAGGCGTGACCGTACAGCTGCATTTCCTTGCAGGTGACATTGCCCTTCAGGCTGCCGGTCTTTGAAACGATGATGACATTGTCAGTCTCGATCTCACCCTCGAAAACGCCATCGATACGAATGGGGGTAGTGGTGGAAACATTTCCTTTAAATACAGTTTTTACACCGATCACGGTCTCGATGGGCTCGGTGCTGATACTGGTGCTTTCATAACCAAATTCCTGTGACATTGAAGTTCTCCTTTAAGTATATCGCGTAAATCGCGTTCAACAGAACGAATTTACTATACCACAAATTCCCCCGCTTGCAAACTTTTTTTAATTTTTCAAAAAAAGTGCTTGCATTTCCCTCTGAATTAGATTAATATATCAACTGTTGATGCGACATCAACAGCCTTCGGTAAGGCAATGTGCAGGCATGGCGGAATTGGCAGACGCGCACGGTTCAGGTCCGTGTGAAAGCGATTTCATGGAGGTTCGAGTCCTCTTGCCTGCACCAACGAAAAGCAGTAACGAAAGTTACTGCTTTTTTCTTTTTCCGGGATCCCCTGTCGCCTTGCCTGCACACAAAAGCAGGACTGCCCTTGTTTCGGACAGTCCTGCTTTTTTATGTGTTTCCCCTTTTGCTTTTTACTCGTTTTCAAAATAGAGGTACGGATCCGTCGGCTCTTCGTCCAGAAGCAGCTCCAGATGAAGGTGCGCTCCGGTCGACATGCCCGTATTGCCTACAGTGCCGATGACAGTCCCCACGCTGACCGCATCCCCTTCGCTGACCGCTACAGAAGCCAGATGGGAGTAGCGGGTCTGAAAGCCGAAGTCATGATCGATGACCACATAGTTTCCGTCAGCCTCGTCGAAACCGGTCTTTCTGACACAGCCTTCAGCAGCGGCCAAAACCTCCGTTCCTTCCGGCGCCGCAAAATCGATGCCGCTGTGACCGGAGGTCTCTTCGTACCGGGCGCCGGCACCGAAGGGCAGCGAGATCTGAAATTGATCCATATCGCTTTCTGCAGCAGTCACGATGACCTGTTCTGCAGGAACTTCTGCCTGGGGCGCTATGCCGTCTTCTGCCGCAGCGGCAGATTCCACCGTTCGTAGTGCCGGTTCGGGAGCCATTGGAGCTGCAGCCGGCGCCTGGGCACTGCTCTTCATGACCCCTGCCAAAATGCCTCTGCTGAGGGAAAACGGCTTTGCGGCAAATACCCCTGCGCCGCAAAGACATACCACCAGTGCAAGCGACAAGGCCTCTGCATAACGCGAAAAGGAAAGTCCCCTGTTTTTTCTTTCCTCTTTCTGCGCCTTTTCCAATACCCGCTTTAGCGTATCCTCCGGCGCACGCACCGAAGAGAATGCTTTTGAGAGCTTTTCTTTCTCGTTCATATCTCTTTTTCCCCTTCTGTCAAAAATCCCTTCAGTTCCTCTCTTGCCCTGGATAGCCTTGTGCCCACCGTTCCCACTGGAACGCCGGTCAGCTGGGCGATCTCCTTCAGCGAATAGCCTTCGATGTAGTGCAGCACCACCGCCGTGCGTTTGTTTTTATCAAGACGCATCACTGCTTCAAACAGCTCCCGATGGCTCTGGTCCTCGAATTTGAGGCTGCTTTCGTAATCGTCGATGTTTTCATGCTTTGCCCACGGCATGCGCCAGATGCGGCGACATTCATTGACCGTCACCTTCGCCAGCCAGTTTTTCACATGGGCCTCGCTTTCGAATTCCTTCTTCGACCGATACAGCGCCAGCAGCACGTTCTGGGTCACATCATCGGCATCGCTTTGCGATCTGAGATTACTGTAGGCCAGACGGAATATCATATCCATGTATTTTTCGGCAAGGGTGTTGAACTCCCGGTTATTCACCATCTGTATCTGAACTCCTTTTGAAAAGCTTCTCATAGGGAATAGGCAGAAAAGACCCGTTTTTTTCAGTGAACAGAAAATATTCACAACATTTCGTTTGCTTTTGGCCCTCTCTTCATTTCATGATATCAGAAATTGATTGTTGAATATATCAAATCGTTATATAATTAATATGTTTGTTATTTCTCTACAGGAAAAGGTGAACCATATGAAACAGACTTATCAGGCACTTCATAATGCAGATGTTATGAAAAAGGCCAAGGAATTCATTGCCCAGGACAAGAATAACACCCTCGAGCAGCAGAAGGCGCTCACGCTGATCCCTGCCTTCTCCCGCCACGAAGAAAAGAAGGCCGACTACTATCAGCAGCTGATGGAAGCAGAAGGCTTCAAGGCACAGCGGGACTGCGTCAACAACATATACACCGTGATCAAGGGAACCGGCAACGGCCCCACCCTTTACATGACGGCTCATATCGATACCGTATTTCCTCTGGATACGCCCCTTGAGATCAAGATGAACGGCGAAAAGATGGCCTGCCCCGGCATCGGCGACGATACGGCAGCTCTTTCCCAGACCCTGACCCTGCTGCGTGCCATCAAGGCCTCGGGCATTCAGTTCAAGGGCGACCTGATCCTCGGCGGCGACGTCGGCGAAGAAGGCCTGGGCGACCTGTACGGCGTCAAGCAGTTCTTTAAGGATCATGCCCACGAGATCGACGGCTTTATCTCGGTGGACGGCGGCCCCAGAAGCATCACCTACGGCGGCACCGGCTCCCACCGCTACGAAGTAAAATTCCACGGCGCCGGCGGTCACAGCTTCGGCGACTTCGGTATGCCCAATCCCATTCATGCCATGGGAAGAGCCATCGCCAATCTGGCAGATGTAAAGACCCCCTCCGACCCCTGGACCACCTTCTCCGTCGGTGTCATCGAAGGCGGCACCTCGGTCAATTCCATCGCCCACGACTGCAGCTTCCTGCTGGACATCCGCTCCAACACGGCAGAATGCCTGGATGCGGCAGACGCTGAGATCATGGCCTGCATCAAAAAAGGCGTTGAAGAAGAAAACGCCCGCTGGGCAGACGATGCCGAGATCGAAAGCAACCGGATCCACAAGCAGCCCGGAAAGACGCCCCACTCCCAGAGATATGTGACTCTTGAGATCGTACAGGTCGGCAACCGCCCCGCCGGCAGCCAGCCCATCGACCTGCCCATCGTGCAGGCAGCGGCCGAATGCTACCGCTCCTTCGGCAATGAGCCCTCCTTCGTCAGCGCATCGTCTACCGATACCAACGTGCCCATCGCTTTGGGCATTCCCGGCATCGCCATCGGCGGCGGCGGCTCGGGCAGCGGCGCTCACAGCCTTGCAGAAGAATTCGACCCGGCCGGCATGGAAGACGGCATCTATGAGCTGTTCATGCTCACCGGCGC
>JABUTE010000171.1 GCA_021443825.1 Bacillota bacterium | reverse complement strand
TCTCTCAGACAGTCTCAAACGACTATCCGCGACGCTGCGACCGATCGCTGTGGAGCTCAATCGGCTCACTCAAGGCTTTGCTCCGGCACGCCAGCCCGTCGCCCATGGCATTCGCTCTTATCAAGAGGGCGTGGATCGTCTATATTCATCGTCTAATACCGATGATCTGTAGTCGCAGGATCGGGCGTGGTGCCGGCAAGTGCCTTATTCCATATAACCTGACTCCATTTTCTCATTTTTCATGCGCTGAAACTTGGCCTAAAGGGTTTATTACAGGCCGTGGTGACAGTAAACCGAAATAACCCAGTTCCTAGGCTCCACATACGGGTAAAAGCGGAGCCCGCTGAAGGGAAATCCTTATGAAACTGGCACCAGAGGCACAAAATCTGGGTAAAACAGGCTCAAATTGTATTGAAAACGGCCAGAATGGAGCCTGAGCGAAAGGAAATTACAGAAATCAGGCACCAGGCAGCAAGCAGGCACACCCGCCGAGGCAGCGCGCCCGGAAATACAGCAATAGAGGTCATCCGCTCCGGCGCTTGCCGCCCCCCACCCCTCGATCCCACGAAAAAAGCAGACATGACGACCATGTCTGCTTTTCTTATGCCTGTTTTGTATTGCGTTTTTATTTGCTTCCTGCGATGTGCAGATGGATCGGCGGGATCCAGCCCGCCCGGTTGGTAGAGCGGAACTCGATGATATGCTCGATCTGATGCCAGTTGTTCAGCACGATCTCACCGATGGCCTTGTCGTAAGCCTTGCCCAGATTCTTCTCGATCTGCTCGCGGCAGGTATCCGTCGACATGGCATCTCTGTAGACACGCTTGCTTGTCATGGCATCGATGGAGTCGGCGATGGCAACGATCCTTGCGCCAAGAGGGATCTCATCCCCTGCCAGCCCGTCGGGATATCCCATGCCGTCGACCCGCTCGTGATGGTGACGCACGATCTGGCTGACCTCGTAGAAGGGCTTGATGCACTTGATGATATCTTCTCCTAAGACCGTATGCTTTTGCATGATCTCCCACTCGGCCTCGGTGAGCCGACCTGATTTCAGCAGGACCGCATCGGGAATGCCGATCTTGCCGATGTCGTGCAGCCTTGCCGCCATGGTGATGATCTCGGCCGAGCCGGTAGAAAGACCCAGCATATTGCAGATGCGGGCAGTCAGGTCGCCGACCCGCTGGGAATGATCGGCCGTATAGCTGTCTTTGGCGTCGACCGCGCCGACGAAGCTGGAGATCAGCTCCAGATAGTTGTCGGCCAGGCCCAGACCGGAATTCTTTTTCGAGACCTTATGGTCGTACAGATCTTTGTTGGCCAGCGTCTTCCATTCGCTTACGGAGAGACGCTCATCGCCCTTGCAGAGCATGCACATACCCTTGCTGAACGAAAGGGGCATCTCTTTTTCTTCTGCATAGGCGATAAAGAGGCGATCCAGCTTGTCGCAATAGGCCCGCAGCATTTCCGGGCTGCACAGGGCGGTGATCACGATGGCGAAATCGTCGCCGCCGATGCGATAGACCGAACCGATGCCGCCGAAGACCCGCTCCAATATCTCGCTGACCGAGATGAGCACGTCGTCGCCTGCGGCAGGCCCGAATTTATCGTTGATATACTTGAAGCCGTCCAGATCGATGAGGATCAGTCCGGGATCGAGATAGATCTCCGGCTTGCTGTCGATCTCTTCCATCAGAAGATCGTATGCCCTGCGGTTTTTTGCGCCGGTCAGCTGATCCTTTAAGGAGATGTTGCGATAGGCCGATTCTTCCGCATCCTTGATCTGGCTCTGGGTGAGCCTGTTTTTCATGGTGATGGCCGTCTCGCTCAGCATACCGGTGAGCAGCAGCATCAGAGTGATCTGAAGCCCCATGCGGTAGAGCAGCGTATTGTTCAGCTCCAGGCGGAACGACAAAACGACGAAGATGCTGACCACGCCGGTAGTGGTCATATAGGCAAAATTGTGAAGATTGACCGGAAGAGGCTCTTCTTTATACTGCCGGAACATGGATCCTACGGCGAAAAATGCCGACAGGATCATCAGCAGATGGGTGACCACCAGCATGCGATAGAAATTCACGATGCCGAAGGCACCCAGCACCGACTGGATGATGATATTGGCTGTCATGGTGAAGGCCAGGATCCGGAAGGTCTTCTGGTTCACCAGACTGCAGCTGTATTTGATATACAGCACCACCGTCAGGGGGATCAGCATCAGCATGTAAAAGCTGACGATCGACAGGAATTCCCGGTTGATGTTTAGCAATGCGATGCAGTTGAGCTCGGAAAACAGAAATACGGTGCTGAAGACCAGCAGCATACTGATCGCGATGAATTTCTTCTCATGCATCAGCGACTGGGCAGACAGAACCATCAAACCGATGATCAGCACCACTGAGAAGAAGGCAAAGGGAAAGAATGCCAGCTGATAGAAATCCATTCGCAGCAGATAGGAGGTCACCGTATCGGCGGTTCCCACCGAAAGCTCCGGCAGCTTGCAGCTTTCGCCGGTAAGGTTGGTGAAATGTACGGTCAGCTGATAGCTCTCATCGGAAACGGGCAGGGGAACGGCGCAATAGCCCGTCGCGGTAAAGCCGAACCGGCGGTGGCCGTTGCCCAGGTTAAAGAGAACCTTTTCGTTGGCAGCGACATAGACGCTCTGCCGGTTGTTCTTAAAGAGCAGCACCTGTTTGTCCAGTTCATTGGGCTGTACGGTTCGGGTCAGCACCACCTCGGAGGCGCCGCCTGTGGGTACGGTTCCGGACGGCGCAGGCACGCTGCCCTCTGCCGAGGAAAGCTGCCAAAGGCTTGTTTCTACCCGGGGCCGGGGATCCGACTCAATGACGCCATCCGTGAAGCTGAAGCTGAAAAAGGCACAGAACAGCATGGATACCAGCGATATGACCAGTGCTGCGATTATGAAGTTTTTTAAAGAAAATGCAGATCTCATGGCTTTTGCGAAAAGATCGATGCAGCTCGATCGATGCGGGATCAAAGAAATATACGATATGCTCCAAAAGCAGCCCTTGATTTTCAGGCTGCTTTTGACGAATTTTTATGAGATTTTGTAAAAAAAACAGGAAGGATCAAAACTCTGACGGCATTACGATGGTCAGCTCCTCTTCCGAGGGAACCAGCTTTTCGCCCAGCCCTGCCAGATCCAGCAGGGTGATCAGATTGCCGTCGCTTTTTACGATGCCTTTGGTGATGGCGGCCGCCCCGGAGGAGACAGCCGGATCCGGTTTCTGGATCATATTCGGGTCGATACGGAAGATGCCGACTACCGTATGCACACGAAAGGCGATGTTTCTTCCGCCGAAGTTGGTCACGATGAAAAGATCCTTCGGATGCTTTTCCACCGGCCTTCCGCTCAGATAATAGGGCAGATCGACTACGGTGATCACCGTGTCTCTGGGCCGGTAGACACCCTCAACCGCCGGGTGCACCAAAGGCATGGGAGTCACCTCTTCGCTGACCAGGATCTCTCTTACCATATCGACGGTGATGCCGTATCTGCTTCCGTTTACAGTAAACTGCATTACCTCACATAAACTGCCTTCGTCGGCAAGTATCTCGGGCCTTTCGGGCATTGCACGTACCTCCTGTATGTTCTAAAGATTATGATCGCTTTTTCCGTAGCTGCGAACGGTCGCGATTCCGGCTGATACATCGAAGATCAGCGTTCTTGCCGATGCTCCGCCCACATCCTCTGCGATGATGGGGATCCTGTGCCATTGAAGCGCCAGCTTTACAGCCTGAATGTTGCGCTGACCGATATTGCCCGCCGCCGAATTGCCTTCGGAGAACATTTTCGCGCCGCCTGCGATCTTCGCCGTGATGCGGCTTCGCTGGGCGCCTCTGCTCTCCATCTGCCCGATGGCATAATGGATACCGGTATCTGCGTATTTTAAAGGATTTGCACGGCCTTTTTCCATGTTCTGGGGCAGCATGATATGCACCATTCCGCCCAGCTGCAGCACCGGGTCGTAAAGGCAGATGCCCACGCAGGAGCCGAGCGCATAGGTGGTCAGAATGCCGCTGCGCTGGGCCAGCTTCATGTCGTGCAGGTAGTCCTGGGCGTACAC
>JABUTE010000063.1 GCA_021443825.1 Bacillota bacterium | reverse complement strand
GCAAACGGCTGCTGCAGCAGATAGATCAGCGGCTGGCTGATCAGAAAGAACACGAAGCATTTCAACCCTGCCTCCAACGGTTTTTTGCAATTGCTGATGAGAAATATTGCAAAGAGGATCCACCAGTCATATTGCACGCCCATCAGCCGCAGAGGACTGTCGGAAAAAACGGGAAGCAAAAGCAGCGCTGCGGTGATAACGGCAGTAAAAACAGCAAACAGAATCACCCGCAGCCAGGTCATCTCGATGCCGCCAAAGATCTTTTTCATTGTGTTCATATGCGATAGAAGCTCCTGTATAAATAATTACAAGCCGCAGAGTTGCACGACCGCACGGCACCGAAGATCACTCCGATGAAGGACGACCGGCGACATTGGCGATTATTATAGTTTACTATAACGGATTTTCCGTCCATGCCATTATTTCGGCTCCAGGCAAAGAAGGCAGACGCATTCGACATTCAGTTCATTGAGCAACCGAATTTGACTGCCCTGCGAGCCTTCATAATATATCAATAAGCATAAGCTGTTGATGCATTATTTTTCTATTATATCGGTTATATCGGCTTCCGCCAATTCAATATACTCCTTTAATTTTTTCTGCAGGAGCTCCTTATCAATCAATTTCAGATGATACTCTGCAACCATCGTTGGAGAAAGGCTCCGACTGAGTGCAAATTCCACAACCTCATCATCCTTACTTGCACATAAGATAATGCCAACGCTGGGATTCTCATTCTCTTTTTTTACTTCCCGGTCAAGCGCTTCCAAATACAGATTTATCTTTCCGACATATTCAGGCTTAAATTCTCCGATTTTCAGTTCAACCGCTGCAAGGCAGGAAAGTCCTCTGTGATAAAACAAAAGATCGATATAATAATCGTGATTGCCCACCTGTACTCGGTATTCTTCTCCAATAAATGTAAATTCCTTGCCGACTTCAAGAATGAAATCTTTCAGATTCCGTATGATGGATTTCTGTAGCTCACGCTCCGAAACAGAATTCGGCAAGTCAAGAAAATCAAGAACATAATTATCAAGGAAAATATTTCCTGTTGCTTTTCTTGCTTCTTCAACAGCAGGTGATAGCGGCTTTTGAGATAACATGTATCTTTCATAATATCCACTGTCAATCTGCCTTGATAATTCTCTTGCCGAATATCTTTCCTGCACACACATATTCATATAAAAAATGCGTTCTTCAATTGTCTTACAGGATGACATGATTTTGAGATGATTAGACCAGCTCAATTGTGTCAACAGTGTTGACACTTTTTCATTACCCTTATACAGTTCATAAAACTGCTTCATTCTGTACAATCCACGACGAGTGAATCCCTTTAGTTCAGGATAGTTCGTTGCAAAGAAATCTGCCAGCTTCTGAACAAAGGCTTCTCCATATTCTGCCGTTTCAGATTGTTTGCTGACATATTCTCCAATATCCCGATACATTAAAATCAATTCCTCATTGACTTTTTGGTAGGCTCGTTCCTTCGCTGCCTCTATTATACCAACGACAATGTTAAACTTTTCCTCATAAGGTATTAATTCACGCATCCTTGTACTCTCTCATCTTCAGGCTCCGCACCTGCACTTTTCATCAGCTTCTCCATCCGAATATAATACTCCAACAGCCGTATCACATAATCCGGAGCATGACGACCATCTCTCTCCCACTCTGAAACTGTTCTGTATGGAATCTGAAAATATTCGCAGAATTCTTTTCTGTTCATTCCGGTACTTTCTCTTAATTCTTTAATCTTCTTTGCCTTCTCCATATTATTCATCTCCATGCAAAATACACGTTGTGATCATTATAGCATCTCTGCAAAAAGAACACAACGTGTATTTTCATGAAAGACTTGTTTTCAGTTGTCCAAATATGTTGTTTTTTATCTCATAAAATCATCGACATACTTCTCGACCGTCTGGCCCGACCTAACTCAATTTTTGCCGCCGATAAATTCTTGCGAAGATATGTTCTCTCGTACATTTTCGGCGCTTCGAGTAGGTGATTTAAATGTCAGCGATTGCACGGAAAAGCCCTGAAATCAAGCACTTTTCAGCGGTTATTCCTTAACACTTGACATCAAGACTACCGTCTCAACGTGCTCCGTAAACGGAAACATGTCCACAGGCTGCAGCTTTTCTGCAGCATAGCCCTTTTTCGTGATATAGGCCAGATCTCTTGCCAGAGTATCGGGACCGCAGGATACATAGACGATGCGCTTTGGTCCAAGTTTAACGCAGGAATCGAGGAATTCCCTGGTGCTGCCGCTTCTTGGAGGGTCCATCAGAATCACGTCGGCATGCTCCTTTCGGTCTGCCATGGCGCGAAGAAACGCCCCGGCATCGCCCTGATAAAAGCGGGCATTGGAGATCCGATTGGCCTTGCAGTTGGCGATGGCATCCCGCACCGCATTAGGGTTCAGCTCCACGCCGATCACTCTGCCGGCATGCTTTGAAGCGACCAGACCGATGGTTCCGATGCCGCAATAGGCATCGATCACCGTCTCTTTGCCGGTAAGACCGGCATATTCCACCGCCTTGCCGTAGAGCGTTTCAGTCTGCACCGGATTGACCTGGTAGAAGGAATCCGGCGAGATGCGAAAGGTGCAGCCGCACAGCGTATCCTTGATAAAGCCGGGGCCGTACAGGGGAATGCTTCTTTCCCCAAGCACCATACTCGACCTTTTGTCGTTGATATTCTGCACCACTGTGGTGATCTCGGGGTGCTCGGCGCGCAGGGCCTTTACAAAATTGCTCCTGCCCGGAAAAACGCCTCTTCCGGTGACCAGCACCACCAGGATCTCGCCGCTGGTAAAGCCCCTTCGGATCAGCACATGGCGAAGAAGGCCGGTTCCCGTATCTTCGTTATACAAGGGGATCTTAAAGGACGGGATCAGTTTTCGGATGGTCGCCATGATCTGCCGGCTCTTTTGATCCTCCAGAAGGCAGTTATCGGCCATGACAACCTTATGGGTGTTTTCCTCATAGCTTCCCGACAGGATCCTGCCCTTCTGATCCTTTGCAAAGGCATGATGCACCTTGTTGCGATAGTGCAGCGGATCCTTCATGCCGATGATAGGCTCCACCCGGCCGAAGCCGCCCAGCAGCGTTTCCATGGCAGCCTGCTTGCGCTTTAACTGTTCTTCATATTCTACGCCCTGAAGGCTGCAGCCTCCGCAGCGCCCGAATGCATTGCAGCGTTCCATTATTCCAGCCTCTGATCGATGGTAAGGGTGTGTGCCTTCGCTTGAACGGCGGCCATGGCGCCGCTGATGATGGGCATCATAGGGGGAAGATGGCCCAGATCGGCATCGAGAATAACGGGAACGCCCAGATCTCTCACCATAGAAAGAATGGCCGCCTGCTGGTCGGCACCGAAAGCCTCTGCGTGATATTCCATCGGGCGTCCGAATACAAAGCCCTTTGCCGTATCGAACCAGCCGGCATTCTTTAAGGTCCAAAGCGCCCTTCGAACGCCCATCGGGCCCAGCTCGCAGCTTTCCAGAAACCAGATGACGCCGTCTTTTTTGTACCGTTCATTGAATTCTTTTACCCGGTCAAATCTCGTTCCGCACAGGCAGACCAGCACGTCCAGGCAGCCGCCCAGAAGGCGTCCGGAAAAATCCAGAGACTCCTCCCCTGCCTTCTGCTCAAGCCCGTCGGCGCCAAATGCGCGCATGGAAAACGGCTCCGTCGTATGGTAGGGCGCATATGGATCTTCGCAAGCGTCCAGCTCTTCGAGCTCCCATTTGTCGTAATTGTGCAGCTGCAGCTTTTTTCCCTGCAGCAGGGCCATCGCATCGCCGATGGCCGGATGCCAGGGCTTCATGCCGAAGGAGGAGGCGCAGGGTCCGTAGATGGCCGCCGTGTCGCAGAGCACCGGCAGGGTAAAGGTGAGATTGGTATTGTCGGAATAGCCCATGAACCATTTGGCCGGGGCTTTTTTGATGGCTTCGAAATCCACAAAGGAAAGATCCTCGCACATGGTCTCGCCGCCGCCGCAGCTGATGATCACATCGCAAAGATCCTGTGTAAAGAACCGGTCGATCTCGGCGGCGCAGCTTTTGGCATCGGTGCTTTTGCCGATGCCGTCG
>JABUTE010000002.1 GCA_021443825.1 Bacillota bacterium | reverse complement strand
GGCTGAACGCCTGCCGGCCTGCCCTGCATGGAAGGCTGAGGACGGTTCATGGCGGGCTGGGTGCCTGCGGTGCGGTTCATGGCGCCGGGCTGAGAGGCTGCCGGTCTGCCCTGCATGGAAGGCTGGGGCCTGCTCATGGCGGGCTGGGTGCCTGCCGTGCGGTTCATGCCTGCGGAACCGACCTGTGTGGTCGTTTCGATGATGGGATCGACCTCAACGGTGGAGCTGTTCAGCTTAAAGCGGATCTGGTTGAAATAGGGATGATTTACATCGATATTCATGTAGAAATCGTACTCGTAGCTGTAGCGGGGAGGCTCATAGCTGACCGACTTGCCTTCGCTGTCTTTTGTAGTCAGCTCGTTTTCCCGTTCGTCGACCTCCAGATTGCAGCCGGTCACCTGGGAAAAATCAAGCACATCCGGATTGGCACTTGCCAGGTTGGAGGCAGAGGTGACTACAAACTTCCGGTTATCTTCATCAAGCATCAGCTTGGTGTATGTACCGATGGTGCGGGTGGTATGAAACGCTGCGACGGCATCCTTGTTGGCTTCTCTGTAGGCCAGCTGCTCTTTGATCTCAGCGATCGTGCTTTGCTTGCGCTCCGAGAACCAGGGCGAAAGCTTGGCGGCACAGTCCTTGCACAGGTTGCCGTCTTCCAGCTTGCGGTTGCCAAGCAGGCCGATCTTCTCGCCGCAGACATCGCAGTACTTTTTATCAAAAAGGCCCATTTCAGGTCTCCTTTCGTATGTTTGTTATCGTTGGAACCGGTTACTGTCTGGGCTTTCCGCACTCGGTGCAGAACTTGCCGGTGTTGACAGCACCGCAGCTGCAGGTCCATTCGCCGGAAGCAGGTCTGGGCTGACCGCATTCGGTGCAGAACTTGCCGGTGTTGACAGTGCCGCAGCTGCAGGTCCAGGTTCCTGCGGGAGCAGGCTTGGGCTGACCGCATTCGGTGCAGAATTTGCCGGTGTTGACAGCGCCGCAGCTGCAGGTCCAGCCGTCGGCGGGTGCTGCAGCGGGAGCGGGTGCTGCCTGTGCCTGCTGCTGGGCAACGCCTGCCATGGTCTGATACATGCCGGCGCCGGCGCCCTGGGCAACGTTCATGCCCATAAAGCCGACGGCTGCGCCGCCTGCGTTATTTGCGGCAGCCTGCATGGCGGAACCGGTGGCAGCGGTCATATAGGCCATGCCCATGGCTCCGTTGGTAAAGGTAGCTGCCTTCTGCAGCTCCTTGATGGTCTTTTCGTCTTCTTCGGTGGCGCGGATGCTGGAAACGCCAAACGATACGATCTCATAGCCGCGCAGATCTCTCCACTGGTTGGAGAGCACCTCGTTGAGCACCTTGCCCAGATCGTCGGCGTGGCCGGGCAGGGCGCTGTAGCGGATGCCCATATCGCTGATCTGTGCGAAGGCGGGCTGAAGAGCGGTGAGCAGCTCGGTCTTCATCTGACCTGCCAGATTTTCGATGGTATAGGCCTCGGTCACATTGCCGCAGACGTTCTTATAGAAGAGCAGCGGATTGGTGATCTTGATGCTGTATTCGCCGAAGCAGCTGACGTTAACGTCGATATCGATGTTGGCTCTCTGGTCGACGACGCGGAAGGGAACCGGGTTGGGAGTTCCGTACTTCTGGCCGGGCATCTCTTTGGTGTTGAAATAGTAGACTCGCTGATCCTTGGGGATCTCGCCGCCGTAGGTGAAGCGCTTTCCGATGTTCTGGAAAACGGCCTTGATGTTGGCGCTCAGCTTTCCGCCGTCGAAAAGAGAAGGCTCGGAAGACATATCATAGGTATACTGTCCGGGCTCTGCGCAGAAATCGACGACCTCGCCGTTGTCGATGATGACCATGCACTGGCCGTCGGCGACGACGATGCCCGAGCCGTTGGTGATCACGTTGTCGTTGCCCCTGTTGGAGGAACCGGAAGAGGTCTTCTTCTGCCCTCTGACGGCCATGACGTTGGAGGGAAGCGCTTCACAAACGAAGAATTCCTTCCACTGATCGGCCATTACACTGCCGGCTGCGCTTAATGCTGCTCTGATAAGACCCATAGTTAATACTCCTTTCGTTCCGACCCGGCTGCATGTGGGCCGTTCGGAAAACAAAAAATAAAAATATTGCAAATTGCATGGTTAAACGGGTTTTTTGTAACTAAATAATACCATATCGCTATGGCAACGGCAAAAGGAAATTCCGGGGAAATAGGTCTTTTCAATTACTTTTTTCATGAAATTTAGAAAGTTTTATTTCATTTGTCACCGAAATTAAGTTCGATTTCACCGGAATTTGGGATATAATGAATATGTACGACCGGCCCTGCCGGATTCCCCGAAACAGTAAGAGGTATACAGATAATATGAACATTATGCAGGAGATCCTCAAGCACGAGGACTACATGATCGAGCAGAGACGCTATCTGCACCGCCATCCCGAGACAAGTGCGGCAGAATTCAAGACCATCGAGCATCTGAGCGAAGAGCTCACCGCTATGGGCATTCCCCACGATGTGGTCGAAGACGGCGGCATTCTGGCCTACATCGAAGGAAAGCAGCCCGGTAAGACCGTTCTGCTGCGCGCCGACTGCGATGCGCTGAAGATGTCGGAGCAGCCCAATAACCTGAAGCAGCCCAAGGTAGCCGTTTCCGAAAACCCGGGTGCCTGCCATGCCTGCGGCCACGACGGCCATTCCGCCACCCTGCTCACCGTCGGCAAGGTGCTGTTCGAGCATAAGGATGAGATCCACGGAACCGTTATTCTCATGTTTGAGAGAGGCGAAGAAGGCGCCCACTGCGTCACCTGCCTCTTCCGCCACATCGAGGATAAGGGCTTTAAGATCGACACCATCTACGGCAACCATGTTTACAACGGCCTGAAGACCGGTGAGATCGCACTGCTGGACGGTCCGACCATGTCGGGCAGCATGGTATTCGACGTGAAGATCACCGGACGGGGCGGACACGGCTCCCGTCCCGACCTTTCTGTCAATCCCGTCGACTGCTTCGTCGCTGTCTACAACGATATCAACGCGCTGCGCATGAAGAAGATCTCTCCCTTCCGCACCCTGACCTTCTCGGTGGGCAAGCTGATCTCCGGCGGCGTTCTCAATATCATTCCCGATGATCTTTCCTTCGGCGGCACCGTTCGCGTATTCGATCTGGAAGACGGACGCACCTTCCTCAAGCAGCTGAAGACCATTCTTGATCACGACTGCGCCATCTACGACTGCACCTGGGAGTTCAATGTGCAGGCAGGCCCCTTCAGCGGTGTCATCAACGATCCTGATTGCGCAGCACTGGCCCGCAAGGCTGTTGCAGAAGCAGTGGGCGCAGAGCATGTGATCACCTGCGAGCCCTGGATGGCTTCCGAATCGTTTGCTCTGTCGCAGCAGAAGTGGCCCGGCGTTTTCGGTCTGGTGGGCATCACCAACGAAGAGGTGGGCAGCGGCGCCGCGCACCACAACGGGCAGTTTGATATCGATGAAGCAGGTCTGAAGTATTCCGCGGCAAGCTATATCGCTTACGCGCTGGCATTCCTGGATTCCGATCTGGATACGTCTGCCAAGGTCAACCCCAAGAGCTTCGCAGAGATCTATCGCGACAACGCCCAGAACCAGACCCACATCGACTTCCTGGAGCATAAGATCGAAAAACTTGACTTCAGCATGTATCGCTAAGACGCACACCGGTGGGGCGTTATCACGCAAATACGCGACTTGAGCATACAAAGACCCGGATCCGCAAAGATCCGGGTCTTTTATTGCGATGAAGATGGTGACCGTGCTGCAGCAGCGTGCGACAGGCGGTGATTCCAAATGAGACCATATGGGAGCCGGTTCTTGGCGACTGGCGAATGCAGATCAGTTGCCTGTGACCGGACCGGGAGCTTCCGCAAAGCCGCGCTGACTTTGCAGGGGAACTCCGGACCGCTTTCCGATAGCAATTATGCCTTGCAGAGGGGCGTGGATCGGCAGGTGATAGCGGAGAAAAGGCTCTTTTTGGCTTTTCGGAGCTACACCTGCCGGGGTACCGCGCCCGGACTATATAAGCCGGCCCGGATGCCTTCTCCAAGCCGCGTTCGCTTCGCCGCGAGTTCAAGGCTTTGCTCC
>JABUTE010000213.1 GCA_021443825.1 Bacillota bacterium | reverse complement strand
TTTGCAGCTCAGCCTGCCCTGCTAGCGGATGATGGCCTTCAGCGCGGTGGAGCACTTCTTATAGACTGCTGCGGTTACGACAGAGCAGATAAAGTATTTGACCAGGTTGAAGGGAAAAATGGAAAAGAGCATCATGGTCACCGTATCGTGCACCAGCGGGTTGACCTTGGCCGCAGCCGCGATGATCACCTCCATGCTCATGCCGTAGACCTTGCCGTACATGGGAAAGGTGACATAGGCATTCATGAAGATGAACATGAAGCTTGTGGCAACCGCCGAGGCCAGCATGCCCAGAAGGGCTGTTTTTTTTGTCTTGTTTTTGTGATAGATCACCGATGCGATGAGAATAAAGCAGCAGCTTCCCGCCAGATTGGCGGCTTCTCCCACAAAGGCGGTGGTGGTTCCGTTGAGCACCAGGTTCAGCAGGATCTTGACCCCTGCCACCAGGCAGCCGCAAACAGGACTGAGAAAGAAGCCTGCGAACAGCCCCGGAACGTCGGATACATCGAACTTGAGAAAGCCCGGCGCAAAGGGCAGAGGAAAGTCGAACAGCATGATAATGGCCGACAGACCTCCCAGCACACCGATGAGAGCGATCTCTTTGACAGATAATTTTTTCATTGTTTTATCCCCTTTCTACGGAATAACAGACCCATGACGGGCAACCAGCTTCTTCAGGGATAAAGCCTCTAAAAAACAAAAACTCCGAGCAAAAAATGCTCAGAGCAGCTATCTTCTTTCATCCGGACTGTACCGTCGGTACCGGGTTCGCACCGGTTCATGCTTGCGCTCGCAGACTCGCCCAAGGGGCATCACTGCCGGTAGGGAATTTCACCCTGCCCTGAAGATCACATCTCTCATGATAATCGCAGCCGCGCGATTTTGCAAGAGGAGAAATGCAGTTTTCGGGCAGGGGATATTTCTGCAGGCCCTATGCGGGGCAGGCGAGCGCTGCTGTGCGAAAGGTGCAGAGCAGGCTATTTCCAGAGAAAAACGCGGATATACAGGGCGATAACAGCCAGGTTTACCACCAGGCAGAGGGGCACGCCCACGGTGAATTTGGCGTGCTTTGTCTTGTGGTGAAAGACTCGCATGCCGGCCAGCGCGCCGGCTGCGCCCATCAGCAGAGCCATGAGCAGCAGGGTGGATTCAGGGGTACGCCACTTGTCTTTAACAGCCTTGCGCTTATCGATGCCGTAGGCGAAAAAGACGATCAGATTCCATAGTAAATAGACGATGAACAGATATTTTGTCATAGCTTAAAACGGGTTGCCGCAATTCTGGGCGGTGAGAGAGATACGTTTTTTCTGCTTGTCGACCCCGAGGATCTTCACCTTGATGACCATGCCCACCTTCAGCACCTCCTTGGGGTGCTTGATGAACTTTTTGCTGATGCGGCTGATATGCACCAGGCCGTCCTGATGCACGCCGATGTCGACAAAGGCGCCGAAATCGGTCACGTTGCGAACGGTTCCGGTCAGCTCCATGCCTTCGGTCAGGTCGTCGATGGAGATCACATCGCTGCGCAGCACGGTCTGGGGCAGGCTGTCGCGCATGTCGCGGCCCGGCTTCATCAATTCTGCCATGATATCTTCCAGGGTGGGGCGTCCGGCGCCTGTCTTTTGGCAGAGCTTATCCCAGCCCAGCAGCTTGACTCTCTGGGGCAGAGTCTCGATGCCCTTGCTTCCGATATCGTCTTCATCAAAGCCGGTCAGCTTCAGCAGATCGAGGGCGGCTGCATAGCTTTCGGGATGAACGGCTGTTTCGTCCAGCTTTTCGGCGGCGCCGGGAATGCGCAGAAAGCCGGCGCATTGCTCAAAGGCCTTGGGGCCCAGGCCCTTCACCTTCAGCAGCTGGCTTCTGGACCGGAATTCGCCGTTGGACTCCCGGTAGGAGACCACGTTGGCGGCCACGGAAGAGGAGAGTCCGGCGACCCTTGCCAGCAGCTGGGCAGAGGCTGTGTTCAGGTCGACGCCTACGCTGTTGACACAGTCCTCGACGACGCCGTCCAGTGTCTCCGACAGCCGCTTCTGAGGCATATCGTGCTGGTACTGGCCGACGCCGACAGCCTTGGGGTCGATCTTGACCAGCTCGGCCAGAGGATCCTGCAGGCGGCGGGCGATGGAAACGGCGCTTCGCAGATTGACATCGAACTGAGGAAATTCTTCGGCAGCCAGCTTGCTTGCCGAGTAGACAGACGCACCTGCCTCGTTGACGGAGGCATAGACCACGCCGGGGTAATCGCGGATCACATCGGCTGCAAAGATCTCGGTCTCTTTGCCTGCGGTGCCGTTGCCGATGGCGAGCACCTGCACCCCGTGCTTTTCGATCAGCTTCTTGGTGACGGTCTTTGCCTGCTCCACCCGCTTGAACTCGGGCAGCGGATAGATCACATTGGTGTCGAGAACCTTGCCGGTGGGGTCGACCACGGCCACCTTGCAGCCCATGCGGTAGCCCGGATCCATGGCCATGACCACCTTGCCCTTGACGGGAGGCTGCAGCAGCAGCTGGCGCAGATTTTCGCCGAAGACGGCGATGGCGCCTTCGCTGGCCTTGTCGGTGAGGGCGGAGCGGATCTCGTTTTCCATGCTGGGGTGGATCAGCCGCTTATAGGCATCCAGGGCTGCTTCCTCCACCTGCTGTGCGGCAGGGCAGGTGCCCCGTACGAACATGCCGCAGACAAGACCGGCGGCTTTTTCGCTGTCGATCTCGACCGCGACCTTTAAAAAGCCTTCTTTTTCGCCCCGGTTGATGGCCAGCACCCGGTGATCGGCTGCCTTTCCTACCGGCTCGCTGTAGTCGTAGTACTGGCGGTAGACGCTGTCTTCTTCTTTGGCTGCCAGTGTCTTCAGCAGGGCATGCTTCTGATAGTTTTCCCGCAGCAGAGCGCGAAGCTCAGGGCTGTCGGAGACCATTTCGGCGATGATGTCGCGGGCTCCCGCCAGAGCATCCGAGGCGCTCTTCACCTCGTCGGTAACGAAGCGCAGAGCTTCGGCGGCGGGATCAGTCTTGGCATCCTGCACCAGCAGCAGGGCGGCCAGAGGCTCCAGCCCCTTTGCCTTCGCGACGGAGGCTCTCGTTTTTCTCTTGGGCTTGTACGGGCGGTAGATATCCTCCAGCACGGCCAGGGTCTGCGCTTCGTTCAGCGCCTTGCGCAGGTCGTCGGTCATGGCTCCCTGCTCTTCGATGGAGGCGCTGATCTCGCTGCGGCGCTTATCCAGGCCTCTTAAATAGTCTACCCTGTCTGCCAGCTGGCGCAGCAGCTGGTCATCCATGCTGCCGGTGGCCTCCTTGCGGTAGCGGGCGATAAAGGGAACGGTATTTCCTTCGTCCAGAAGAGCGATGGCATTTTCGGCATACGAGGCCTGTACGCCAAGCTCTTTGGCGATGATCTTTGCATAATCGGTCATGTGGGGGTCCTTTCGGGTCTAAAATGGGTGTTTTCCGTCGAAAAACGGACATTTCATTAGAACATAAAAAGGGAAAAATTGCAAGCAGGCCCGCCGGTTGCAAACATATGTTCCTCTATGATAAAATAGATCTGCGGGTGCAGACGCCCCGGACAGGAGCACAGAATGGCATTTTCTTACGACGAAAACTTAATGACGATGGAAGAAGCGCTGTCAACGCTGAACCCGGCCCAGCGGCAGGCCGTTACTGCCACCGAAGGCTTTGTTCGGGTCATCGCAGGGGCGGGCAGCGGCAAGACGAGGGCCCTTACCTACCGCTTTGCCTATCTGGTGAACCAGCTGGGCATCCTGCCGGGCAATATTCTCTGCGTCACCTTCACCAACAAGGCCGCCAGCGAGATGCGCCAGCGCATCCACCGGCTCATCGGCGACAACGACACGGGCTACATCAACACCTTTCACGGCTTTTGCGTATCGGTGCTGCAGGAAGACAGCCACGCGGTGCAATATCCCAAAAGCTTTCTGGTGCTCGATAATTCCGACATCGATTCCATGCTGCGGATCATCTACGAAGAGCGGGGTCTTTCCCTTCGCGACAAGACCTTTTCCGATGCCCGCGACATGATCGAATACCAGAAGCTTATCGCAAAGCCCGAGTACTATCAGGACATGATCGCCATGCCGCTGCAGGTCTTAAAGGATAAATACGACAAGGC
>JABUTE010000095.1 GCA_021443825.1 Bacillota bacterium | reverse complement strand
TGGAGCTGCAGGAGACCTTCGAAAAGATGGACATCCCCACCGCCTATTTCGGCGTCAACAACTTCGATGAATATCTGCACATGCTGGATATCTGTACCCAGATCACCGGAAAAAGAGAAAACTACCAGACCTACGGCCTGGATGTAAAAGCCCAGATCGAAGCGGCCAAAGCCATGATCAAAGAGCCGGCTCCCACCGCTCTGTTCATCCGCGTCGGCGGAACCACCTGCAATGTAAAGGGCAGCAAGGGTACCGTTCTTGGCGAAATGCTGAAGGATCTGGGCGTTGAAAACATCGCTGACAGCGACAAGAGCCTGCTGGAAAATCTCAGCATCGAACAGATCATGAAGAATGACCCCCAATACATTTTCATCATTTTCCAGGGCTCCAACACCGAAGCTGCCCGGAAGAATCTGGAAGACACCCTGCTGTCAAACCCTGCCTGGGATTCGCTGACCGCGGTTTCCGAAGGCCGGTATCACATCATGGATAAGGCCCTTTATCACTTAAAGCCCAATGCAAAATGGGGCACTGCTTACGAAGAACTGGCTGCACTGCTTTACGGAAATGAATAGACCCACCCTTCGTCTTTTCTGCATACTGCTTCTGCTGCTTCTGACCGCCTGCTTCATGGGGATCTGCATGGGCTCGCAATACATCTCTCCTGCCTGTGCCTACCGGGTCCTTTCCGGAGCGCAGACCGACCTGCTCACCTGGCGGATCCTTCAATATGTCAGGCTTCCCCGTCTTTGCGCAGGGCTGCTTGCCGGTATGGCTTTAGGGCTTTCCGGCGCGGTGATCCAGAACGTGCTGGGAAATCCGCTGGCAGCCCCCAATATCATCGGCGTCAATTCGGGGGCCGGCTTTGCTGTTGCCTTAGCAGGCGTCCTGTTTCCGGGCATGGTCCTTCTGACCCCGGCGGCCGCCTTTCTCGGAGCCCTGATCAGCGTCTTTGCGGTGCTTAAGATCGCAAAAGCCACCGAAGCCTCCAAATCAACCATCATTCTGGCCGGTGTTGCCCTTTCGTCCATCTTTTCTGCCGGAACCGAAACGGTCATCACCCTGTGGCCCGATGCCCTGACCCACAATGCCCAGTTTCGCATCGGAGGGCTGGCCAATCTGCCCTATTCCAAATTCACCGTGGCAGGGCTGGTCATCCTGCTGTCATCCCTTGCCGTGTTTGCCCTGGCTCCTATGCTGGACGTGCTGATGCTGGGCGATGAAACGGCAAAAAGCCTGGGGCTTCGCACCCGGCGGATCCGCTCCGCCTTTCTGGTGCTTGCCGCAGCTCTTGCCGGCGCTGCCGTCAGCTTTTCCGGCATCCTCGGGTTTATCGGCCTGATCATCCCCCACGCCATCCGCCATTTTACCGGCGAAGAAAACAGCCGTCTTCTTCCTGCCTGCGCGCTGGCGGGCGCCTCCTTTCTCGTCATCTGCGACACCGCAGCCAGGACCCTGTTTTCGCCCTTTGAGCTGCCGGTTGGCATCGTTCTATCGGTGCTGGGAGGCCCCTTCTTCATCTTCCTCGTATTGAAAAAGAGAGGAGGTCACAGCAATGGTTAAGCTGGAAAACGTCAGCGTTTCCTACCCTCAGAAGCCGGTCCTTGCAGGGGTCGATCTGCAGGTTCCCGAGGGCTGCCTGCTGGTGATCACCGGCCCCAACGGAAGCGGAAAGAGCACCCTGCTCAAGGCCATCGACGGTCTGATGGACCGCACGGAGGGGCGCATCCTGTTTCGCGGAGAGGATCTTCTCACCATGGATCCAAAAGAGCGTGCCCTGCGGGTCGCCTTTTTATCGCAAAACCGGGCAGTTCCCTCCATCACGGCAGAGCGCCTTGTGCTTCACGGGCGGTTTCCTTATCTTTCCTATCCGAGGCATTACTCCAAAGAAGACTGGGCAGCGGTGCATCAGGCGCTGGAAACAGTAGATGCTTTGCCGCTGGCAAAGGAAAACCTGACCCGCATGTCGGGCGGCCAAAGGCAAAAGATCTATATCGCCATGGCCCTGGCCCAGGCGACTCCCCTGCTTCTGATGGATGAACCCACCACCTTTCTTGATATCTCGCATCAGCTTTCCGTCATGAAGCTGGCGCAGCAGCTGGCCCACGAGGGAAAGACCGTGATCATGGTGATCCACGATCTGCGCCTTGCCATGACCTATGCCGACCGGATCTGCATCTGCCATGACGGCACCGTTACTCCGCCCAAGGCTCCGGAGCAGCTGATCGACTCCCCCCTGTGGGAATCGGTGTTCGGCCTGCGGCTGAAGCGCTTTGCTGCCGGCTCCGGCTGGGAATACTATTACGAGAAGGCTTGATATGAATTACTTTCCCATGTTTGTCGATCTGACCGGCAAGAAGATCCTCGTTGCGGGAGGAGGCACGGTCGCTCTGCGCAAGGTACGGGTGCTGAAGACCTTCGGCCCTCAGATCGTCGTTGCGGCAAAAAGCTTCTGCCCTGCGCTATTGCAAGAAGAAGATATCACTCTTTTGCAAAGCAGCGCAGAGGACATTCCCCTGAGTGACTTTGCCGCCGTGATCGCAGCCACCGACGATGCAGAGGTCAACCACGCCATCGCAAAGGCCTGCATCGATCTGCGGATCCCGGTCAACACAGTCGACGATGCCGCCTTCTGCTCCTTTCTTTTTCCGGCACTCGTTACCAGCGGTCCGCTGACGGTCGGCATTTCATCTTCCGGCATCAGCCCGGCCTGCACCATGTATCTGAAAGAAAAGATCCGGGATCTGCTTCCTGATGATCTTCCCGCCATCCTGAACTGGCTTGCAGCCCTTCGCCCCGGCATCAAAGCACTCATCGCCGATGAAAAGAAGCGCTCCCTGCTCTTTCACAGCCTCTTTGAGGAAGCCATGCGGCTGCAGCGACCCCTCACCGAAGAAGAGACCGCCGCGCTCATGCAGAGCACCGGAGGCTCCCTTTAGAAAGCCGGACAGACGGCACAACAGCAAGCCCAAAAGCCGTTTTGAAAGCACCTGTCCCTGCCGGCAGTAACTCACCGCAACCTGCATTTTTCCTGCCACATATGGAGTAAACTGTGCTATTATTAGGTAGCTATTGAGTATTTTTCAGTTCCATTTTTCAATATCGGAGGTATTTTTCCATGGATTACGCAAAGGCAGCCCTTGAGCTGCACGAACAGTTAAAAGGTAAGATCGAGATCACCGCACGCGCTGCCGTAGACAACAAAGAAGCTCTTTCCATCGCCTACACCCCCGGCGTGGCCGCTCCCTGCCTTGAGATCAAAAAAGACATCAACAAGAGCTACGAGCTGACCCGCCGCTGGAACACCGTTGCCGTCATCACCGACGGAACCGCCGTGCTGGGCCTTGGCGACATCGGCCCCGAAGCCGGTATGCCGGTCATGGAGGGCAAGTGTGTTCTTTTTAAAGCCTTCGGTGACGTTGATGCCTTTCCCCTCTGCATCCGCAGCAAGGATCCCGACGAGATCGTAAAGACCGTTTCCCTGCTGGCCGGAAGCTTCGGCGGCATCAACCTGGAAGATATCTCCGCACCCAGATGCTTCGAGATCGAAACTCGCCTGAAAGAGATCTGCGATATTCCCGTCTTCCACGATGACCAGCACGGAACGGCCGTCATCGCCCTGGCAGCTCTGACCAACGCACTGAAGGTGGTCGGCAAGAAGAAAGAAGACGTTAAGGTCGTCATCAACGGCGCCGGCGCTGCAGGCATGTCTGTCTGCAGGCTGCTGCTGACTGCAGGTTTTCCTGACATCACCCTCTGCGACATCAACGGCGTCCTCTGCGAGGGCCACACCGATGGCTACAGCCCCTATCTGGTGGAGATGTCCCACAAGACCAATCTGCGCCACACCACCGGAAAGCTGGCAGACGCTCTCGTCGGTGCCGACATTTTCCTGGGCTTCTCTGTCGCAGGTCTTGTTACCACGGAAATGGTCAAGACCATGAACAAGGATGCCATCGTCATGGCCTGCGCAAATCCCAACCCCGAGATCTTCCCCGAAGATGCCAAGGCAGGCGGAGCAAAGGTCGTTTCCACCGGCAGATCCGATTATCCCAATCAGGTCAACAACGTTATGGTATTCCCCGGCATCTTCCGCGGCGCTCTCGATGTAAGAGCAAGTCAGATCACCGAAGGCATGAAGCTGGC
>JABUTE010000129.1 GCA_021443825.1 Bacillota bacterium | reverse complement strand
GCCCAGCAGGTTGTGGCCGCAGCCGTGACCGGGGCCGCCTTCTACAACAGGCGTAAAGGTGGTGGTGCCGTTCTGCTGGGAAAGTCCGGGCAGAGCGTCGTATTCGGCCAGCAGGCCGATGACCGGCTTGCCGCTGCCCCAGGTTGCCCGGATGGCGGTGGGCATTCCGTATACGGGCGATTCCACTTCGAAGCCGTTTTCCTTCAGGGCCTCGACCATCCATGCGCAGGCCTGCACTTCGTTGTAAGCCAGCTCGGGATTGTCGTGGATCTTCATTGCCAGGTCATTGAGAAAATCCTTTTTGCTGTCGATGGCATCGACGATATTCTTTTTGTAATCCATGATTTCTCCTCTTTTTGTGCCGCAGGAACGGACCCCAAAGGGCATTTTCCATTGGTCTCAACGATTCGATAATTAAAAAGTAACGGATAGGATCTGCAATCAATATATCACAGAATCATATTGCAAACTATAAGGATCTGACAATTTGTCGCCCTATCTGGGAAGGCAGATCTCCAGGGGCGACGGTCCCTGATCGATCTCGTAAGAATCAAAGACGACGAAGATGCTGCTGGGGTTCATGTACCACTTGTAATCCATCACGATACCGATGGTATTCGAAAAGTCCATGCCGTATTCCTCATAGAGCAGGTCGACCAGCTTCTTGTCCAGGTCTTCGCGGCTCATGTCCAGGAAATCCTCCAGCAGAATATTAAAGCCGGTGTAGGGATCGATGGTGAGGGTGTAATAGCCCCCGTTGCCAACGCCGCCCATGTTCCACTCCCAGTTCATGCAGATGCTGAGGGGCTCATAAGGATCCATATAGACCGAAGTAACGGAAATTGGTCCGTAAGAAAGTTCGTCGTAGTTATAGCTCTTGAAAAACTCAAGCTCTTCGGCCAGACGGCCTTCGATGCCGTCGTTGTAGGTGGTGTCGATGGCTTCGATGGATTCGTTGAGGATCCGGCAGACCTCGCCGCTTCCCAGGAACCAGGGAAGCACGGTATAGGCATAGATGGTGGTCTTCTCATCGCTGACCGAGTAATCTCTGACCACGGGAATGTAGCCGCGGATGTCGGATACAGGAGACGCCGAGCCGAAGACAGCAGTATTTTCCATATCGGTGCGGAAGAATTCCACCAAGATCAGCTCGCCCCGGGGATCGGTGGTGGCATATACGGGCCATACATTACAGGTATCGAAGTTATCGGGCATGTAGACGGCATCCCAGCCGTCGGCGATGGTATAGACAGAGCTGGGTGCGATCTCGGTCTCACTGGCCATGTCGCTGATCAGGAACTCGCCGTTCAGGTTTTCTTTTCCTGCCCACAGATAGCCGAGAAATGACTCCTCGACCCGGGGGGCATCGCAGGCTGCTTCGGCATCTTCTTTATGCAGAATTGGATAAAAATCATAGAACAGGGAGTCGAACAGGCCTTCGCCGTTGTTGGCCTGCACCAGGCTCAGGGCATAGCAGCCATCCTGCATGGCAACGGCACCGATCATGTAATCGCCGTACAGGATCTCTTTGCCCATGCCGTCGAAGGAATCGTTCGCACGAAGGCAGAGCAGCTGATCGAGGGGCGCCTTGCTGTCGGTGAAGGAATCGAAGGAATAGGTGCCCTTTAAGGACATGCCCTTCCAGCGGGATTCATCGGCAAAC
Organism: Bacillota bacterium; assembly: GCA_021443825.1. Lineage (GTDB taxonomy): Bacteria > Bacillota > Clostridia > Peptostreptococcales > Anaerovoracaceae > RGIG2707. The sequence continues at coordinate 2,490 of JABUTE010000129.1, read as the reverse complement.
CGGATCTCAAAGCTCTTATCTGCATCGATAAACACGATCTGCGAAACGCCGAAGGGCTGGTCGGTCTCAAAGCCGGGCTCGTAGGTCCAGGTGCCCTGCAGGAACCGGCTCAGATCGGCAAGATCGTCGATGGATCCGTCGGCAAAGGAAAAGGTCTCTACCGCAGGAACGGCAGGCTGGGCAGCAGGGCTGGGATCCGCCGGCTGCACCGGGGTCTCGGGAACCGGCGCGGGAGACGGCTCGGGGGTCTCGTTCTTATTTCCGCAGCCGGAGAGCACCAGCAGCATTGCCAGCAGCAATGCGGTCAGTCGCGTAGTAAATTTCATATTCATTCCTCCTTTAAAATAAAGAAAAAATAGTCCGTTTATATTATACCACTATTTTTTCGCGCGCGCAGCAAAGATCGTCGATCTTGCAAAAGGAACCGTTGGCTGTCGACAGGCTTTGGGGTAAAGAGTATAATAGGATCGTTCTGTTTTTCAATTATCAGATTTATTCGGGAGGACAAACCAATTAACCTACTTAATTTCGGAGTTGAAATGAGCCTGCTGGCGACCCTTGCCGTAAAGGTCGTCAAGGCGATCGTATTCGTTATCATCGGAAAGATCGTTCTTTCCGCCGCATCTAAGTGGCTGGGAAAGGCCCTGAGCAAAACAAAGCTGGATCCGATGCTGCACCGCTTCATCCTCAATATCGTGAAGATCATCGTCTGGGTCGAGGTGATCCTGGCCGTGATGGACGTATTCGGCTTTGATGCCAGCAGCCTTCTCACCATCTTCGCAGCAGCCGGCGCCGCCGTTGCCCTGGCTCTGCAGGGGTCTCTCTCCAACTTTGCGGGAGGCATCCTGATCATGGTGACTGCCCCCTTCAGCAAGGGCGACTACATCAGCTGCGCCGGCAACGAGGGCTCGGTCGATCACATCGATCTTTTGAACACCACCCTGATCACCGGCGACAACCGGGTGGTCATCGTTCCCAACGGCACCCTGATCAACAACAGCATCACCAATTCCAGCAAAAAGAATACCCGCCGCGTCGATATCTCCATCGGGGTTTCGTATGACACCGACATCGAATACGCCAGGAAGGTGCTCACCGACTTCGTATGCGCCGACAGCCGCGTGCTGAAGGAGCCGGCCGTTTTCGTCGCTGTAAAGAACTACGACGACAGCGCTGTCGAGCTGACCGTTCGCGCCTGGTGCAACACCGCCGATTACTGGGGCCTGCTGTTCGACACCCAGACGGCCATGAAGGACGTGCTCACTAAGGCGGGCATCTCCATTCCCTATCCTCAGATGGACGTTCACATCGAAAACAAATAAACCTGCACTACGGCCCGAAGAACACATCTTCGGGCATTTTTGAAAGGAGAGAAGGCCTATGGAACCGGTCTTTTTGGATCGCCGCGAGCAGGAACGGGTCGAGCTTTATTGCGAGTATCTGAAAAAGATCCCCGAACTGTTAAAGCAGCTTGACGCCGTAGAGCTGATGTATACCAAAGCCCTGACCGAAGAGAAGATGCTGACCGGTAAAAATGACCAAAGCGTCAGCGTGCAGCTGTACGATGACCGTTTAAGGCGCACCGCCTCCCAGTGTGAGGCACGCGCCGCCGACATCAAAGACCAGCTGGCCCTGCTCTTCGCCTTAAAAAAGGAACTGGAAGAGACCAGCTCCGCCCTGCGCGCCCTGATGGGCGAAGCGCCCGGCCGCTGAAAACGGATCTGCGGGCGCGGGAAGGAATCGCGGTCGCAAAATGCCAACCCCAAAACGCAAAAGAAGAGAGGAGGACCTTCATGACATTAATGAAAATGATGCTTCACAGAAGAAGCGTTCGCACCTATACCGATGAGCCGATTCCCGCCGAAAAGCTCAAAGCCGTGGTAAACGCAGGCCTTGCGGCCCCCACCGGCAAGAATACCGGCGACCGGGAATTCATCGTCGTGACCGACAAAGAGACTCTTGGAAAGCTGTCTGAGACACGCATCGGCGCCGCCAAAATGCTGGCAGGTGCCGGCGCCGCCATCGTGGTGTTCGGCGCCCCCCAGGTGAGCGACACCTGGATCGAAGACTGCTCCATCGCCCTGACCCAGATGCACCTGATGGCCGATGCCCTAGGCCTGGGCAGCTGCTGGATACAGGGCCGGATGCGCCCCGCCCCCGGCGGCGAGACCACCGAAGAAGCCATCCGGGCCATCTTAGGCGTGCCCGAAGACTTTAAGCTGGTCGCCACCCTGTCGCTGGGCTGCATCGACAGTCACCCCGAGCCCAAGAAGGAAGAAGCCCTGGATCAGACCAAGGTACACTGCGGAACGTGGTAGCCGGCTGAGGGGCCTTTGGGTGGGTCGGGCCGATCGGGCCGAAACGCCGCCGAGCCGGGTGCTGATTCCGGCCTTACGGCAGCGAAAAGCATGCTGCGACCGGCGGAACCAACCGTAAAGCAAACAGAAAGCAAACAAAACAAACGCAAAACCAAACGTAAAATTTTACGTT
>JABUTE010000106.1 GCA_021443825.1 Bacillota bacterium | reverse complement strand
TAGCCGTAAGACGGAGTAAAGAGCATAACGCCCTCGCCGACCTGGGTAAAATCGCGGATCATCTGCGCGATGCCTTCGTGGGTGCCGTGAGCATAGAAGATGCTGTCTTCAGAGAATTCCCAGTCGAATCTTCTCTTGAACCAGCCGGTGACTGCCTTGTAGTAGTCGTCATCGAAACCGGAGTAGCCGAAGATATCGTGATCCAGAACGACCTGCAGTGCATTCTTAACACCGGGAGGGCAACGGAAATCCATATCTGCGGTAAAGTAAGAGATCCTGTTTTCGGGCAGGGGATCGGGTGCTCCGATGAACTGTCTTACAAAGGGATTGTCAGCCCACTTGATGGAATAGCTTCCGGGCTCATGGATACGGTCTACGACTTCATCAAAATTGTATTTCATAAAAAAGTACCTCTTTTCTTGTGCCAGTATAACATAGTTTTTATGCGTATACCAAGCATTTTTCACAGCATTCATCCGGTTTTAAAAGGCCCTTATGCAGACCCGCTGGCTGCATCCGATCTTGCCTATGGTGTGCCGCACCCCCTCTCATTGTTTAAAGGCAACAAAATACACGATTTTTATTTATTTGCTTGACATTATCTTCGTTTCGTCTTACCTTGAGTACATCACATAGTAAAAAGGAGGAACCTCATGAAGCTCAAAAATACCTATGATCACTTTTTCAAATATCAGGAGATCACCGATATCCTGACAGCCTATGCGGCCGAGCACCCCGAGCTCTGCCGTCTTTCGCCCCTGGCCGTGACTCGCGAGGGAAGAAACATCTGGATGATCGAGATCACCGACCTTTCCACCGGCGATTTTGCCGATAAGCCCGGCTTTGCCGTCACCGGCAACATCCATGCAGGTGAGGTCACCGGCAATGCAGCCGCCATGTACTTTCTGGACACCATCTTCAGCAATCTGGACGATCCTAAGATCGCAGACCTGCTGAAGGATTATACCGTCTATTGCATTCCCCGTATCTCCCCCGACGGCTCGGAGCTGTATCTGACCACCACCACCATGCTCCGCTCTGTTCCCGCCATGTATCCCTTTGAGCAGCCCATGCCCGGCCTGCAGCCCAAGGATCTGGACGGCGACGGCGTTATCCGCCAGATGAGGATCCAGGATCCGGCCGGTGCCTTTAAGGTCGATCCCGACGATCCCAGAGTGATGATCCGCCGCCAGCCCGACGACACCGAAGGCCCCTTCTATAACATCTACGGCGAGGGCGAGATCCTGGAGTTCGATCCCCTGGAGGATGTCGTAGCAGCTCCGCCCCAGATGGGCAACGATCTAAACCGCAACTTCCCCTTCTCGTGGGCTCCGGAGAACCGGCAGAAGGGCTCCGGCGACTTTGCTCTTTCCAACACCGAATCCAGAGCCATCGCCGAATTCATGAACAGCCATAAAAACATCTGCACCATTCTTCACTTCCATACCATGGGCGGTCAATATCTCTATCCTCCCGGGTATAAGAGCGGAAAGGAAGCCCATAAGGAAGACATGGACCGCTACAAGGCCATCGGCGAAATGGCGGTGAAGGAGACGGGCTATGTCTGCTGGAACGTCAGAGACGACTATATGGGTTCCCGCCCCGGCGAGATCCTGGGCCTTTGCGACGACTTCTGCCACTTTGCCATGGGCGTGCTCAACTACACCTGCGAGTGCTGGGATTTCGATGCCCGCGCCGGTATGCCTCACGTTTCGCCCAACAAGCCCAAGACCTTCGACGAGCAGATCGCCCTCTTTAAGGCCCGTCTCAAGTGGCTGGATGAGAACAACAACGGCGAAGGCTTCATGATGTGGACACCCTTCGATCATCCCCAGCTGGGCAAGGTAGAGATCGGCGGCTTCGACTACAAGGGCGTTATTCAGAATCCGCCCCTTAAGTTCCTTGAGAGCGTCATCGAGGGCCATACCCGCTTCCTCTTAAGAGAGATGCGGTGCCTGCCTCACCTCTACACCAGAGATAAGAAGGTGACGAAGGTGGCAGAGGATACCTATAAGATCGAAATGGTGATCGGAAACAGCTCTTATCTGCCGACCTATGTTTTAAGAGAGGCGCTGGATAACCGCAAGGCGGCGCCCATCGAGGTTACCCTGCAGGGAGCCGAGCCGGTCAGCGGCAAGGCAAAGGAGACCATCGGCCATCTGAACGGCTTTTGGAACAGCTGCGAGGTTGGCATGACGGGAAGCGCAACGCCTGCCCATATGCCGACCTTTAAAAAGCTGACCTGGGTGGTCAAGGCTCCCGCGGGAACCGTTCTGACCGTCACGGCTGCTGCTCCCAGAGCCGGCAAGCTGGTAGAGACCATTACGCTGTAATACAGCGATCCGGGGTGCGGTGCCTCTCTTGCAAGAATAATTGCTATCGAATGCGAGCCGCAGCTGCCGGAGCAAAGCCTCGTTCGCTTCGCCGTGCGCTCCAACGTCTCCGCTCTTGCTTTCGCGGGCGTTTTCGAAACTCGTTCGCAGCCTTTTTTCGCATTCGCGTTCAGAAGAAGGCTGCTCTCTCAGACAGTCTCAAACGACTATCCGCAACGCGGCGATCGATTGCCGTGGAGCGCATGCGGCTTGCTCAAGGCTTTGCGCCGGCAACTCCATCCCCCCAGTCTTTATTCTGAATATTCCCAACAAAGACCAGGGCTGCATATTTTCAAAACCACAATTGCACAGAAAAACCGGGCAGTTCCCCAATGGGAATTGCCCGGTTTTGTTATGCTTTTATTTGTCTGTATCGGAAAGATCGTCGATTGCCGATCAATAGGCGCCCATATGAACGTCCAGCCTTGCACCGTTGGTCTTTACAGACTGTCCCGAGGCATCGGTGACCGTGCAGTAAAACATCTCTTCATCCATTTCGTTGCCCCATAAAATGAACTCAAAGGTATCGGAGGTTTCGTTGGACATGCGGGACGACGCCTTGACATGGCCCATGCTGCTTGTCCATAAATAGGAATAGGGCGCCTTGCCGCCGGTTACGGTCACCGTAAAGGAGACATTATCTGTGATCCAGGCATCGACCCAGTGGGGCGGCTCTGCGATGGCAAGCGGCGCATAAACATCCAGGCTGACAAAGTTGCTTTCTACCGTATTGCCGGTAGCCCTGTCGGTGATCTCGCACCAGACATGGTAGCCCCAGGGGTCTGCGGTGGCATTGGTATAGGTCAGGGTGTCGGTATTCATGCCGGTAAAGGTACCGCCGAATACCTTATACTCATCCTTCGCCCGCTGATACTGGGCGGGGTCCGTCAGATCATAGGTGTGGCCATCGTAGCTCAGGTTCCAACGGTAGTCGTAGCTGCCGGAGCCGCCGGAGACCTTTACGGAAAAGACCGCCGTCTCACCGGCAAGGATCTCAAGAGCCTGGGGCTGCTGAGTAATAGCCAGCGGATCCATCATGATCGTCAGCGTGGCGGTCTGGGAGGTGATGGTCTTACCGTCGGCATCGGTGATGACACAATAGTATTTGCTGTTGTTATCCGGACCGACCGACAATTCCTTCACCTGCAGAGTATCCTCGTTCAGGCCGTAATAGGCAGAGCCGGTGGGAATGATATCACCGCCGTCGGGACGGATCTTATGCCACTGATAGGTATAGGGAGCCTTGCCCCCGGTTACGGTAACGATAAAGTTGACAAAATCGCCCGGCTTTGCCGCAACATCCTTGGGCTGCTGGGTGATCCTAAGCGACTGGGTGCGGATGATGCCCGGCTTGGTCTTGTCGGTGACCCGGACATTTCCGGAAAGATCGCGCACGATGCAGTAATACTTTGCATCGTCTGCAGGCCGCAGATCATTATTGATCCGCAGGGTCGGCGTCTTTACATCGCTGTAAATATCGTCATTTTCCAGGACCACGTCGCCGCTCTCATCCACCCGGTGCCACTCATAGGTAGAAAACTTCGAATCATCGGAAAGCTTCAGCGAGAAAAGACTCTGGTTGCCGAGAACGGAGGGATCGATGGCAAGGGAAGGAGTTGCCTCCTGCTCGCCCAGCGTAAACTCTCTTCTGGAATTTTCATCCATCATGCGGACAAGGATCGCTGCAACCTCGCTGCGGCGGATGCTGGCATCAGGCTTGCAGAGGTGCTCGTCGCCGGAGCCCTCCAGAATGCCGGCGCGGTAAAGCTTATAGATCGCGGCCGCCTGGGGATGCTCCATGGATACATCGGGAATGGAGCCGTCGGC
>JABUTE010000107.1 GCA_021443825.1 Bacillota bacterium | reverse complement strand
TCGTGGATAAAGGCAGCCGCCTTTGCCATGACCCGGTCGTTGATCTGCGAAGAGATGCGCATATATTCTTTTTCCTGCGCGTCCTTGCAGGCCCGCACCCGATTAACGCAATCGGTGGCCAGCACCGGCTTTAAGGAAGGCATCCTTTCCATGAAGGGAATCAGAAAGCGGGCCGTCATGGTGGCATCAACGCCCAGCGGCGCGTCGGCCAGCTTTGCGCAGACGATGTCTGCCAGAGGGTCTATATCGTCAAAAAGCACCAGCTCGCCGTCAAAGGGCTTTAAGCGAAACAGCTTGTTGGCAAAAAGTACGGTGGAGCCGTCTTCCCGGATCAGAATGGCCCAGAACCGCTCCATGGGGTGGTTGACGATGCCGGTAAGATAGAAGATGCTGTCCGGATCGGTGACCATCAGCTGGCCGATCCCTTTCTTATCCATTTCTGCGATGATGCGCTGTATGCGTTCTTTATACATGATCGATCCTTTCTTATATTCATAACGGAAAACGTTGCAATTAAACTATAGCACGCTATGGATATTTTTTGAAGAAGTGATATGATGTAAAAGAATGTGATATCAACAGGAGGACTGTATGTTTAAAAAGATACCGGGGCCGGTATGCATGGTGATCGCCGCCATCCTCTTTGCCCTCGGCGGGCTGCTGATCAAGCTGATCCCCTGGAATGCCCTTGCCATCAACGGAGCAAGATCGATCCTGGCCGTCGGCATCCTGTACGGCTATTGCAGGCTCACTCATCATCCGCTGAAATTCAATAAGACGGTGTTTGTGGGCGCCTTCTGCCTGACGGCAACCAATATTCTCTACTCTATGGCCAACAAGCTGACCACGGCAGGAAACACCATCATTCTTCAATTTACCGCACCCATCTTCGTTCTCATCTGGGGCTTTCTGATCTTTCACCGCAAGCCGAAAAAGATGGATCTGATCGCCTGCGCCGTGGTGTTTTTCGGCGTGATGATCTTTTTTATCGACAGCCTTTCGGCAGGCAACATGCTGGGAAACTTTCTTGCGGTCGCCTCGGGCATGACCTATGCCGGGCTCTTCATGATGAACGAGGGCAAAGACGCCGATCCTCTCACCTCGGTGATCATCGGCGCTGTGATGGGCATTGTCATCGGCCTGCCCTGGCTGGTGAAAGTCGATTTTGCGGCGGCAGAGCCAAGCACCTGGGCCGCGCTTCTTGCCCTGGGCATCTTTCAGCTGGGCCTTGCCTATGTGTTCTTTACGGAAGGCCTTAAGACCACGCCCTCTATTACCGCCAGCCTGCTGTCGGCTATCGAGGCCATTCTCAACCCGATCCTGGTGGCGGTGGTGATGCACGAAATGCTGACGCCTCTTTCTATGGTAGGCGCCGTTATCGTATTTGTATCTGTTGTTACCTATAACGTGCTTGCGGAAAAACAAAAGCAGCAGAAGGCTTAAAAAGGAGACCTTATGGAAACGCTCGAAACCAGTTTAAAAAGAGACCGGCTGATGCTGGTCGCCGGCGGCATCATGATCATGCTCTGCCAGCTGTCCATCACGGCCAATTGCTTTTCGTTGTTTATCATTCCCATCTGCGAATCGCTGGGCTTTGCCAGAGGCATGTTCTCGTGGACCCAGAGCTGCCTTTCTCTGGGCGGCACGGTGGCATCCCTTGCCAGCGGCTACATCTTCAGCCGCTACGGCATCGTTCCCTGCATGCGGGTGGCCGGCATTTTATCGACGGCTCTTTATTTTGCCCAGAGCTTTGCCGGCAGCATTCCCGCCTTTTATGTGATCAATTTCGGCATCGGCTTTTTCAACTGCTTCTGCACCTCCATGCCCCTTTCTCTTCTCATCGGCGAGCGGTTTACCGAAAAGCGCAACACGGTGGTGGGCATCGTCATGATGGGCAGCGGCTTCGGAACCTCGCTGTTCAACATGGTGGCCAGCAGCCTGATCCTTTCCATGGGCTGGCGGGGCGCCATGCGGGTCTTGGGCTGCATCATGGGCCTGGTCGCTTTGATCAGCTATTTCGTTCTTGTGCGCGAGCTTAAGAGTGGCAATAATAAGCAGCCGCAGCAGCAGGCAGCAGAGCCTGAGGCTCCCGTTGTGATGGAGCCCTTCTTTCGCGGCAAGCGGATCCTGATCGCCCTCATGTGCATGTTCATCGCCATCGGCGCCGGCACCTTCATGAATACGGTGCAGCCCCATCTTCGCGACATCGGCTACAGCCAGACCTTCGCCGCCAACGTCTATTCCATCTCCATGCTGTTTATGGCGGTGGGCAAGATCCTCCACGGCACCATCATCGACAAGTGGGGCGTTCGGGTCAGCAACAGCGTCATGCTGATCACCGCTTTGATGGGTCTTTGGGGCTCCATGAACTTTAAGTCGCCTGTCTATGCCGGTCTCATCTTTATCGGCATGATGTTTATTTCGTCTCTTGCCGTGGTCGGCGCACCTGCTCTGGCAGAGGCCCTGGGCGGACTGGCGCAGAAGAAATACTTTATCGGAAAGCTTTCGGCCAGCATCAGCTTCGGCTATTTTATCGCGCCCCTGATCTACGGAGCCGTCTACGACAAAGTCGGCAGCTATATGCCCATGTACTACGTGGCGGGAGCCATTCTGCTCACCTGCCTGGCAGGGGTGCAGCTGCTGCTTCCCAAGCGGAAGGATTATGTAAAATAGAGATCCGATTCGAGAAAGCCCCCTACGGCACAGCGCCATCGGGGGCTTTTTGATAGGGCCATTCCAAAGGAGATTCTCAAAATGAAAGATCTGATCGTTACCCTTGCGCTGCTGATGCTGGGCATTTTTCTTGCCGGCCTGATCCTGTCGGAAACAGGGCTTCTGGGCGCTGCAAAGGGCCTGTTTCTCAACCAGGTGCAGTACCTGACCCAGTAGGAGGACCCTATGAAGAACCTGGTCACCGCCATCGCCTGCGTCATCGTCTTATCGGTGTTTCTGGTGCAGATCACCTCGTATCAAACAGCCCACAGCCGTATCCTCTATGCCGAAACAGCGGTGAACGCCGCTGCCGAAGAGGCAAAGCAGGACGGCTGCTTTACCGACGAAAACATCGCCCGGCTGCAGAACAAGCTGGCGGCGCGGCTGAAGTGCGAGCCCGGTGAGATCGTGGTGACGGCGCCCGGCATTCCCGTTATGCGGGGGTCTCTCATCGACTATACGGTGGAATATCCGTTAAAGCATGTGATCGGCGCGGCAAAGCTTTTGGGCATCGAAGACGAAGCCAATTCTCTTCGCAACACCATTCGGGGCACCGTTGCCAGCGAATATATCGGCAGGTAGGGCGCTTATGAAGAACCTTGTGATCACCGTCTCCATGCTGATCCTGTGCTCGTTTTTTCTCCAATTTCAGATCGATGTAAACCTTTTGGAGCGGCAGACCTTGCGGGTCAAATATACGGCAGACCGGATGGCCTGCGCCGCCTCTCTTCCGTTGGATGAAGAGCGGTTCGGCCAGGGCTTTCGCGTTTTTGTGCCCGAAGAGGCGATTCCTCTGGCGTTGGAATGCCTTAAGGGAAGCCTGGGCTACGGCAGTGACTATGCCCCTTCGGAAAATACGTATTTTAGCGAGACGGCGGTGGTGGAGCTTTACTTTTTCGATGATTCGCTGCAGATGCGCCATTATCGCAACGGCCAATTTATAGATTCTGCTGCCTTCGCCTACGGCGATGCCATCGGCACCTATGTGCCCCGGGCAGAAGAGGCCGGGTATGGCCTGATCGAAAGGCCCTGCGTCGCCTGCGTGATCGATGCCGGAAGACCCCGCTTTCAGGTGGATATCGCTCCGCCTTCGGTGCGGGTGGTGCAGAGCTCTGTCTACGAATACCGTTGAAAAAGACCTGTATTTTTAACAAAATCTGTGGAAAACCTGTGGAAAAGCCTGTGGAAATGCTGTGAAAAAGGCAGGAAAGGGTATCGGTCTCAACCCCTGCGGGCTTCCGAAATTATTTCGGCGCGGGCAGCCGATCTCACGATTAATTTGAAATCATGCCTGTATTCCCTGCGTCATATAAGGTATAATGGTCATGACCGCTTTGCTTAAAAGCGGCGATGGAAAAAAGGAGTCATAACCGCGATGAATACGGATCCGATCACCCTGGAACAATTAAAGCATGCAGAAGAGACCTTCTGGAGCAACGGAGAGCTGCTTCCCTTTGCACAGGCAGAGCCCCTGCTGCAATTTCATAAAGA
>JABUTE010000146.1 GCA_021443825.1 Bacillota bacterium | reverse complement strand
GCATCATCATCATTGCCGCTATCGTATTTCTTCTTACCGGCTTTCGTGAAAACATCTATGTGCAGCATGCGCTTTCCTGCGTTTCGGTCTGCGTGCTGGCGCTGATCATCGACGCTGTCATCTCCATGTGGAAAAAGGGTGTCAAGGATTGGCTCGGCGTCGTCATCTGCCTGGCCACCTTTGCCGTGACTGTTTTTACCGATGTATCGCCGGTCATCGCCGTCATCGCAGCCGCCGTGCTGGGGATCCTCTACTATGGCAATAAGAAGAATGCCGCTGCCGGAAAGGAGGAAAAATAAATGCTTTATTTACAGCTTTTCTGGGAATTTTTCAAGATCGGTCTCTTCGCCGTCGGCGGAGGAATGGCGACCCTGCCGTTTCTGCAGCGTCTTTCCGAAGCCACCGGCTGGTTTGATGCCGCATTGATCACCGATATGATCGCTATCTCCGAATCAACTCCGGGCCCCATCGGCATCAACATGGCCACCTATGTGGGCTGCAACATCGCCGGCTTTCTGGGAGGCGTCATTGCAACCCTGGGTGAGATCATTCCCTGCCTGATCATCGTCTGCATCATTTCCTCCGCGCTGGAAAAATTCCGCTCCAGTACTGTGGTCGACAATGCCTTCAAGTCGATGAGGCCTGCCGTTGCCGGTCTGATCGCCGCCGCGGCACTGAGCGTTGCCAAGGTCACCATCTTTACCTTCGACCTGTGGAAGACCACCGGAAGTCTTCTGGATATGTTCGATCTGATGAAGCTGGCCTATTTCGCGGTGATGCTGTTCTGTATCCGGTATTTTAAGAAGAGCAAGGTCTCTGTGCTCAAGAGTCCCATCTTCTATATTGCGGTCTCCGCCGTGGTTGGCATCGTGCTCAGCTTCTGATACGAAAGAATTTTAAACACACTGCATCTTTTGCAGTGTGTTTTTTATATTTTCGGTTGCTATTTTTTCGTTAAAATAATACAATAATACTGTTTATTCAAATCTCTGTCTGCAGATGTCCAAAGGGTGTCTTAAAGGATCTTTTATCATGAACGATTTTTTCCGCCGATCATTTTCTTTGTTTTTGCTGATCAGTCTGCTGATCTGCTCCGTCATTCCTGTATCTGCCGAAAACGGCCGCCAGACGGTGCGCGTGGGCTATGTGCTTGACGATGGCTACCAGGAGGGCGAGGAGGGGCAGCATAAGACCGGCTACGGTTATGAATATCTGCAGAAGATCCGCTATTACACCGATTGGGAATATGAGTATATTTACGGTTCCTTCAGCGATCTTCTCGACGGGGTCAAAAACGGCACCGTCGATCTGATGGGCAATATCTCCATGACAGGCTCCCGCGCCGAAGAAATGTATTTCGGAGAGTATCCCCAGGGCAGCGAAGACTATCTTCTGGTGATCCATTCCGATGATACCAGCGTATCGCCCTCCGATTATTCTACACTGAACGGAAAAAAGGTAGGGATCAACAAGGGCTCAGTGCAAGTCGGTATGTTTGAGGAATGGCTGCAGGCGCAAGGCCTCACAGATGTTAAGATCGTTGAATACTCCAGCGCCAAACAGCGTGTCAGCGATCTGAAGAGCCATGCCATCGATGCCATGGTCGTCGTCGATCTGCAGACCGATGAAGATCTTCGCAGCATCGCCACCATCGGCAGCTCCTATTATTATTTCGTTGTCTCCAAAGAAAAGCCCTGGCTAAAGCAGGAGCTGGATGAGGCTCAGGGGCAGATCCTGTCTATCAATACCAACTACAACGACTCTCTCTATATCAAATATCACGACAATGTCAACTCCATTCGGACCAGCCTCACCGAAGAAGAAATGAACTGGATCGCCGCAACTCCCGTAGTTACGGTGGGCTATCCCAGTGGGTGTCTTCCTTATTGCACCTCCGATGACAGCGGCTCCATGACCGGGATGTATCGGGAGTACTTCGACTTTGTTTCCCAGACCTACGGCATCACCTTCGCTTACCGGGAATTCAGCTCATATGCCGATATTTTGCGGTCGCTGGACCGTCAGGAGATCGATATCGCGATCCCCATGTATTTCGATTACTGGGTCGCCGAAGAAAACCGGCTGGCCCTGACCGACCCCCTGATCGACAGCTCGATCACCTATATCTCTTCCTCCAAAGACAGCAGCATCAAGGCAGACCGGATCGCCGTTTCTGAGAAATATTTCTGCCAGGCCTTCTATGTGCAGGCTTTTTATCCCAATGCAGAGATCATTTACTGCCCCGACTTTCAGTGCTGCCTTAACGAGGTCAACAGCGGAACGGCCGACTGCACCTTCTTTAATTCCGATGTGCTGGAGGTAAAGCGCAGATCCTATCCTGATCTTGCGAAGATGCATGTGAGCAGCATGCATGTAAGCTGTCCTGTATCCATTGCCGTAAGGCAGGGAAGCGGTGAACTGATGTCGATCCTCAATAAGGGGATCGCTCTCACCTCAGACTCCGATACCATCAGCCACATGGTCTCCTATACCCGCATCGCGGCGACGGAGAATTTTTCTCTGCTGACTTATATGACCCAGAACACCCTGGGCACCATTCTCTTCATCTCCGGCATCTGTCTGCTGATCCTGGTGATCGTCATCATCGCCTATGCCCGGGCCGCCCAGCAAAAGGCCCTGCTGCAGGATGCTCTTGACAATTACCGCCAGGCGGATTACGACCGGCGCACCGATTTTCTCACCGGTCTGCACAGCCGTCAGGACATGTTCGAAACGCTGCAGGAATCGGTCTCGGGCAACCACAGCGCCATCACCGCCATGTATATGATCGACATTGACTATTTCAAGAAGCTCAACGATAATTACGGTCATACCTACGGCGACGAATGTCTGCGCAAGATCGGTGAGGCTCTGCTGGAATTCGGCAGAGAGCACAATATGAACTTCTACCGCTACGGCGGAGAAGAAATGCTTGGCATTGCCTTTGATCCGAAGCAGGATGCCCGCGGCATCGCCGCAGAGCTGGTGCAGATGATCGCAGGGCTGAACATTCATCGTGCCGATGTTCCTACCGGCTGCGTTACCGTAAGTCTCGGATATACCACCGATAACAAGCGGTTCGAAAAGATGATCGATAAAGCGGATACCGCCATGTATCAGGCCAAGGACGACGGCAGAAACCGGTTTGCCTGCTACGAGGATCTCATCCGCGCAGAAAAGCGGTAGAAGAGAGGATATATGAACGAAACATCTCTAAAACAGCGGCGAGACATGGCGATCCTGATCTTCACCATGCTGGTCTTCGGCACGGTGGGCATCCTGCGCCGCTATATTCCTCTTTCCTCTGCAGTCATCGCCTTTACCAGGGGCGCGGTGGGGGCCCTTTATCTTGCACTGCGGCAGATCTGCCGCAGAAGGCCCTTAATCGCCTCTCTGAGCCGCAAAAGCCTCGGATTGCTCATAGTTACCGGTATGTTGATGGGACTTAACTGGATGGTCTTATTTGAGGCCTATAACTATACGACGGTATCCTGCGCCACGCTGCTGTATTATATGCAGCCGGTATTGCTGATGCTGGGCTGCGCGCTGGTCTTCAAAGAAAGGCTGACTCTGAAAAACATTTTTCTTGCTGCCTGCGGTTTTTTCGGCATGGTGCTTGTTTCCGGCATTCTCTCCGACGGGCTTCCCGATGCAGGCCAGCGCAAGGGCATGGTGCTGGCGTTTCTTGCTGCTGTTTTATATGCCGCGATCGTGATGATCAACAAAAGGATGGATCAGGCGGATCCTTACGAAAAGACGCTGGTGCAGCTGGCATCTGCAGCGGTGGTGATGATTCCGTATCTTTTGCTTACCGAAGATCTGTCTGCTGTTTCATTTGACCCGAAAGGGTGGGCGCTGCTGCTTCTTCTTGGCATCTTTCATACCGGTTTTACGTATTCTCTTTATTTTGGCTGCATCGGCTCCATCAGCTCTCATACCATCGCTGTTTTCAGCTATGTGGATCCCATCACGACGCTGATCCTGGCAGCCATTCTTCTCAACGAGTCTATGGATGCTGCAGGCATCGCCGGCTCGGTGCTCATCATCGGCTCTGCGCTGCTCAACCAGGTGCAGCTGCGCAGGGAATAAAGCAACATCATTTCCAACATTGTTTTCCCTATCGTTTCAGACCCGTTATTTCGGGTCTGTTTTATTTTTCGGCCGGAATATATTTAGAAATAATTCAAAATAGCTGTTGCATGCGGCGACCTTCTGTGCTATAAACTATTTAGAAATATTTCTAAA
>JABUTE010000272.1 GCA_021443825.1 Bacillota bacterium | reverse complement strand
GCAGCTTTGAGGCGCTGCTCATCGACGACGGCTCCGTTGACGAAAGCCCGGCCATCTGCGATGCCTATGCCGCCCGCGACCCCCGCATCCGTGTGCTCCATAAGAAAAACGAAGGCGTCAGCTGTACCCGCAACCGGGGCCTTGCCCTGGCCCGTGGCCGCTACATTACCTTTGCCGACAGCGACGACTGGCTGGAGCCCGATCAGCTTGAGACCCTGGCGCGCATGCTGGATGACGATCCTCTGATCGCTGTTGCCGTCTGCGGCTGGTTTCGCCATGAAAGCGGCCAGGTCTACGACTACGGCTCAAATCTTCCGGCAGGCAGGATCTCAGGCAGGGAAGCCTTTCAATGGGCCGTCTGCGGCAATGGGTTTGAGGGCTACCTGTGGAATAAGATGTATCGCAGAGAGATTTTTGAAAACGGCATCTGCTTTGACGAAGATATCACCATCTGTGAGGATCTGCTGCTGAATTGCACCCTGTTTGCCGGCGGTGCGCAGGCGGCCGTCATCGACCGGCCCCTCTATCATTACCGCATTCGAAAGGGCAGCGCTCTTTCTTCGTCCAAAGAAAAGCTCCGTACGGAATTTGCCGCCCGTGATAAGATCCTGGCGCTGGCGGAGGGCGATCCGCAGCTTTATACCATGGCGCAGTACGCTTATGTGAAGGCAAAGCTTTCGCTGGCATACCGGCTGTTTACCGAGGGCGAGCAAAAGCTGGCCGATCAGACGGTTCGTGAATCGAGGCTTCATCTGGCAGGGGCGCTGAAAAGCCCTGCCGGCAGCAGGGCAAAGCGGAAGCTTCTGCTGCTGTCAATTTCCCCTTACCGGCTGCTTTCCGCATGGCTGTGGATCAAAAGGCGATTCCATCTGAAGCCGTTGACAAAGCACGGAAGGATGTAGGTGTCTATGGATATCCGGTCTCTTCATGAAACGGAACTTGAAATACTGGAATTGTTTGCCGATGTATGCCGCCGGGAGGGACTTTCCTTTTATCTGACGGCAGGCACCCTGCTTGGGGCAGTGCGCCATCAGGGCTTTATTCCCTGGGACGACGACATCGATGCAGCCATGCCGCGGGCAGATTACGAGCGTCTTCGTGCCATCGCTTCGAGGGCATTTCCCTGTGAATACTTCTGGCAGGATGAATTCTCCGAACAGTTCTATCCTTTTCCCTTTGCCAAGCTGCGCAAACGGAATACCCTGGCCCAGGAGGAGGGGTTTATCGGGTGGGATATGGAGCAGGGCATCTGCATCGATATCTTTCCTTTGGATGCGCGCCCTGACAGCGACCGTCTCACCGACCTGTTTTTCCGCGCAGAAAAGGCGATCGCCCATGCGCTCCGTTTAAAGCTCGATGGCAGTCAGCCCTGCGCCTATACAAAACACCCTGCAAAGGCCGTCGTTCTTCTGGTGAGGAGACTGCCCGTTGCTCATATCAAACGGCTGCGCAGAGCGCTCTACCGGCTGGAGGGCCTGTTTGCCGGCGGCAGTATGCTGATCACTACCGGTGGAGCCCACGGATGGCGCCGGGAGTCGGCCCGTGCCGTCTGGTTTGAAGAAACGGTGCAGTTGCCCTTTGAAGGTTCACTTTATCCGTGCCCCGCCGGATGGGATGCATTTCTTACCAATATGTACGGAGATTACATGACGCCGCAGGGGCAGGATGGACGCGACGCCCATTTTATGCAAATCGACACAGGAACGAAGTAAAATGAACGAATCCTTCTGGGCAAAACTGAAAATGGTTAAGGGCAGGGATCTGTGCAGCTTTTTCCTGTTTCTTTTGGCCATACTTCCGGCCGCTGTTTTAAAGCGAATCCGCCCGGGCCTTTGGCTGATCTGCGAGCAGGGCACCGAAGCCCGCGACAACGGCTACTGGTTTTTTCGCTATCTTCGCACCGAGCATCCTGCGGTGGATGCTGTCTATGCCATCGACCGGAATAGTCCCGAATACCAAAAGGTCGCAAGCCTGGGGCCAACCGTGCAGCAGGGCAGCCTGAAGCATTGGATCTATTACCTTGCCTGCCGGGTCAACGTGAGCAGCATGAAGCAGGGGAAGCCCAACGCAGCCATCGGCTATCTGCTGGAGGTGCTTCTTGGAATCGTTAATCCTTGCTTCGTTTTTCTGCAGCATGGCATCATCAAGGATGATATTCCATCTTTGCATAAAGAAAAATGTGCCTTTTCGCTGTTCATCTGCGGGGCTGAGCCGGAATACGACTATGTAAAAAGCACCTTCGGCTACGAAGAAGGGGTCGTGTGCTACACCGGTCTTGCCCGGTTCGACGGTCTTTACGGGATAAAGGCAGATACCGATCTGGTGCTGATCGTGCCCACCTGGCGCATGTATCTGCACCGCAAAGGAGATGCTCTTTCTGCAGAAGAATTCCAAAAAACCGCTTATTACAAGGCATGGAGCAGCCTTCTTGCTGATGGCCGGCTGGATGCGCTTCTTGCAAAATACGGCAAACGGGCTGTCTTCTGCCTGCACCGCAACATGGAGGCCTTCGAGGGCTATTTCGCATCTTCTTCTGAGCGGATCCGGGTGGTTCCCTGGCAGCAGGCCGATATCGGAAGTCTTCTTCGCAATGCGGGGCATATGATCACCGATTATTCCAGTGTGGCCATGGATTTTGCTTATATGAAAAAGCCCCTTGCCTATTACCAGTTCGATCAAGAGGAATTCCGCGCGGGCCATCTTCCCACCGGCTATTTCGATTACCAACGGGATGGCTTCGGTCCTGTATGCACAGGCGAAGATGCATTGCTGCAGGCACTGGAGAAGATCTTTGCCGGCGATACCTCAGGTGAGGAATATCTGCGCCGGATCGACAGCTTTTATACCATTCGTGATGATCAAAACTGCCGCCGCATCTACGATGCTGCCTGTGAAATGCTGAAGAAGCAAAGGAGATAAGCCTTGCCTGTTTGCCAAAATGATCTGCCTTTTGTGCCGCGCCTTACCAAAAGGCTTGGCCTCTGTCTGGAGATCGCTGCCCGGGTGTTAACGGTCTTGTGTTTTCCCTTGCTGATCGTAAGAGACATCTGGAACATCGGACAGGACTCTCCGGCTGCCGGCCTGTTTTGCCTTCTGTTCGAGCTTTTGCTGGTCGCCGTCTTTCAGTCTTACAAAGAGCCCCAGCTCTGGCTTTGGGCGCTGTTTTTTTTATGGATGGGCGCCACCTCGGTCTGGCGCGGCTCTGATCTGCTGGTTGCCTTCGGCAGCATGACGCCCCGTCATTGGCTTCTTAGCGGTCTCTTTTTTTTTACCGCAGCCAATCAAAGCCGCCGGCAGCGGGCGCGATGGCTGACAGGCATTTTTGCTGTCATCGCGGCGACAGTCACCCTTTGCTGCATCAGCATTCTCTGGTCAAACACAGCAAGGCTGCTGGGTGCGTCGTATGAATTTTTACCGATCCGGGGCATCCTGGTCAGCGGCAGGCTGTCTGCTTTTGGAAATCCCAACAGTCTGGCTCCCATCGCTGCCATTGGGGGAGCTTGCAGCGTCGCTCTGCTGCCGGTGGCTTTCAGAAATAAGAAGCTTCGCCTTCCGGCAAGCCTGCTGCTGGTTTTCTGCCTGGGAACCGATCTTTTCTGTCTGGCCCTGACCCGATCCCGCGGCACCTTCGTTGCCTTTTCTTGCGCCGCCGGCCTTATGGCCGCTGTCACCGTCTTGGAACGCCTTCCTGCAAGGCTGATCCGCAGACTCGTGTGTGCATGCCTGGCATTGATCCTCACGGCGGGCGCCGTTTTGGGAGCATTGGTGCTTTCGAAAGAACTGTATGATGACTGCATTTCGACCATTGCGCAAAACCGGCTGACGCAGGCAGAGGCGCAGCAAACAGAAGAGGCTCTTGTTACGTTTGGCATCGACTACGCGGCAGATACCATGACCGACCGCACTCTGTATTGGAGTGCCATTCTTCGCATGATGAACGATGACCCCAAGCTGTGGCTCACCGGAACGACCCACCCCCTGAAAAAGACCAATATGATCACCGGGGCCTACGAAGGGCGCCCCGAAAAAACGGGCGCCAGTGCTCATAACGGTTATGTAGATGTGCTGTTTACCTACGGAATTCCCGGTGCATTTTTATGCTTTGCCATGCTGTGCAGCTGGGCGTATTGCGGCATCCGCCTTCTGTTTCGAAAGGATCCTTCCACTTACGGACATTTGCTGAAGGCCTGCGTTGCCATGGCCTTTATGGTCATGATCAACGGCATGGTTGAAAATGTTCCCTTCCCGTCGGATTTTCATA
>JABUTE010000288.1 GCA_021443825.1 Bacillota bacterium | reverse complement strand
TCGTTGGCATAGGCCTGGGCCGGGTTCTGCTGCGCCAGCGAGCGCAGGCCGATGCCGGTCTTCAGCTGATCCATGGCATCGATGTGGTCCATCCACTTCATGTCGACCACCCACAGCAGGATCATCCGCTCCAGGTTGCGCATATGCTCGGAGCCGATCTGGGCTTCCTTCGCTTTATAGGCATCGGTAAAGACGGTGTAGATGTCTTCTGCCAGCGTTTCTTTGGTAAGAGACGTGAGCCCGTCGCCCTCGTAGCGGGGCATGGCAAGAGCGGGGTTGACCAGCTTCACCTTCTTGTCCAGCTCTGTCATATCCCATTCCTCCGGATACTGGCTGGCGATGGTGATGGCATCGGCGATGTCGTCTGCCTGATCCTTCATCATGGAAAGAACGTGGTCCTGCAGGTCTTCTCCAAGCAGCACCCGCTTGCGTTCATCGTAAATGACCGATCTTTGCCGGTTCATAACATCGTCGTATTGCAGCACGTATTTACGGGCGGCATAGTTGCGGCCCTCCACCTTCTTCTGGGCGCTTTCGATGCTCTTGGTCAGAAGGCCTGTCTCAAGAGGCTCGTCTTCCGGAAGACCCACCTTGCTCATCAGCCCCTGCACCCGGTCGCCGCCGAACAGGCGCATCAGATCGTCGTCTAAAGCCACATAGAACTGGGAGGAACCGGGGTCGCCCTGACGGCCGGAGCGGCCGCGCAGCTGGTTGTCGATGCGGCGGGATTCATGGCGTTCGGAGCCGATGATGTGAAGGCCGCCCAAGGCGATGACCTTTTCGGAGTCGGCCTCGGTCTGCACGGCGTATTCTTTCGTCAGCCTGCGGAACAGCTCCCGCGCCTCGATCAGGGCCGGATCGGAGATGGTCTCGACGCTGGCTGCCGTGGTGATGACCTCTTCATCGTAGCCCAGCTTTTTCATTTCCCGCTTGGCTTCAAATTCCGGGTTGCCGCCCAGCAGAATATCGGTGCCGCGGCCTGCCATGTTGGTGGCGATGGTAACGGCTCCCAGACGGCCTGCCTGGGCAACGATCTCGGCCTCGCGCATGTGCTGCTTGGCGTTGAGCACGTTGTGGGGAATGCCCCGTTTTTTCAGCATGTCGCTTAAGAGCTCGGACTTTTCCACCGAGATGGTGCCCACCAGCACCGGCTGCCCGGTGGCGTGGCGCTCGGCGACCGCGTCGGTGATGGCGCGGAACTTGCCCGCCTGAGTGGTATAGACCGAGTCGTCCAGATCGTTTCGGATGACCGGCTTGTTGGTGGGAATGACGATGACCTTCATATTATAGATGTCGGTGAATTCATCTTCTTCTGTCTTGGCGGTACCGGTCATGCCGGCCAGCTTGCCGTACATGCGGAAGTAGTTCTGCAGGGTGATGGTGGCCAGGGTCTTGGACTCGTTGCGCACATCGATGCCCTCTTTCGCTTCGATGGCCTGGTGCAGGCCGTCGCTGTAGCGTCTTCCGAACATGAGACGGCCGGTGAATTCGTCGACGATGACGATCTCTCCGTCTTTTTCGATGTAATCCACATCGCGCTTCATCAGGGCGTGTGCCTTGAGAGCAACGGTAACGTGGTGGTTGATATCCATGTTTTCGGGGTCGGAGAAATTCTCGATGCCGAAATACTTTTCGCACTTGGCGATACCCTCTTCGGTCAGGGCGCAGGTCTTATCCTTTTCGTCGACGGTATAATCGCCGGTGGTGGTGATGGTGCCGCCAAGCCTGGGGTCGCCGTCCTTGATGGTCTCGCCCCGGTGCAGGGTGCGAACGAACCGGTCGGCATTCAGATACAGGTCGCTGGACTTATCGCCCTTGCCGGAGATGATCAGCGGCGTTCTGGCCTCGTCCACCAGAATGGAGTCGACCTCGTCGACGATGGCGTAGTTCAGCTGACGCTGCAGCTGCTGGCTGGCATAGACCGCCATGTTGTCGCGCAGATAGTCGAAGCCGAACTCGTTGTTGGTTCCGTAGGTGATGTCGCAGGCATAGGCCGCCCGTCTCTGATCGCCGGAAAGCTCGTGAAGGATGCAGCCGACGCTCATGCCTAAAAAGTTATAGATCTTGCCCATCTGCTCCGACTGGGTCTTTGCCAGATAGTCGTTGACGGTGACCACGTGAACGCCGTTTCCCTCCAGAGCGTTCAGGTAGACGGGAAGGGTGGCCACCAGGGTCTTTCCTTCACCGGTCTTCATCTCGGCGATGTTGCCCTCGTGGAGCACGATGCCGCCGATCAGCTGCACCCGGAAGGGCTTCATGCCCAGGGTCCTCACCGATGCCTCGCGGCAGACGGCAAAGGCTTCGGGCAGTATGTCGTCAAGCGTTTCGCCGGCGGCAAGACGCTGCTTAAAATAAGGCGTCTTTGCCTTTAATTCTTCGTCGGAAAGGCTCTGCATCTGCTGATCCAGCGCCTCGATCTTATCGACGGTCTTTTCGATCCGCTTCACTTCTTTCGCGTTGGGATCGCCAAATATCTTTTCTAATAAACCCATGGTAGTTCGGTTCCTCCTGCTCCGGCGCGGCGGCCGGCAGCTGTGATCATATCTTAAACAGTCATTCTACGCTTTGTTTGTGTACTTCGCATGGATGACGGGTGCAGCCTTGATGGCTTTGGCAGCGTTTTCTCTTTTGCCTAAACTAACATGTTATTATAACATGCGAAAGGATGCTTGACAAATGGCAAAGAAGAATGCTATATTACTTGCGAACTTTATACAGCTCATCAAGAGCGGCGGAGGGGACAGGCCCAATGAAGCCCGGCAACCTGCGGTATCCAAGCGATACGGCAAGGTGCTAAATCCTGCAGAGTAATCTGAAAGATGAGGAATCGACGACATTCTAACCTCTTCTTTCGGAAGAGGTTTTTTCTTGGAACAAATATGGAGGAACTAAATGAAAAGACTTTTCACTTCCGAATCGGTCACCGAAGGCCATCCCGATAAGATCTGCGACCAGATCTCCGATGCCATCCTGGACGAAGCCCTTCGTCAGGACCCCATGAGCCGCGTTGCCTGCGAGACCACCGTTACCACCGGCCTTTGCAGCATCATGGGCGAGCTGACCACCACCGGCTACATCGATTTTCAAAGCATCGCCAGAGGCGTCATCAAGAGCATCGGCTACACCAAGGGCAATTACGGCTTCGATGCCTTTTCCTGCGGCGTGGTCAGCTCCGTTCACCAGCAGAGCCCCGATATCGCCATGGGCGTTGACGTAGAAGGCGCCGGCGACCAGGGCCTCATGTTCGGCTATGCCTGCAAGGAGACCCCCGAGCTGATGCCGCTGCCCATCTCCCTGGCCCACAAGCTGGCCTTCCGCCTGACCCAGGTGCGCAAGGAGGGGATCATCTCCTATCTGCGGCCCGACGGCAAGACCCAGGTGACCGTCGAATACGATGAGCACAACCATCCCGTTCGCATCGATACCATTCTGATCTCCACCCAGCACGACCCCGAAGCCACCCAGGAGCAGATCCGCGAGGATCTGATCCGGCACGTGGTAAAGCCCATCATTCCCGCAGAGCTGATCGATGAAAACACCAAATATCTGGTCAATCCCACCGGCCGCTTCGTTATCGGAGGGCCCCACGGCGACTCCGGTCTGACCGGCCGCAAGATCATCGTCGACACCTACGGCGGCTATGCCCGCCACGGCGGCGGTGCCTTCTCGGGCAAGGATCCCACAAAGGTCGACCGCAGCGCCTGCTATGCCGCCCGCTATGCCGCAAAGAATGTGGTCGCAGCCGGCCTTGCCGAGCGGTGCGAGATCCAGCTGGCTTATGCCATCGGCGTTGCCGAGCCTGTTTCTGTCATGATCGATACCGACGGTACCGGCATCCTGCCCGACGATAAGATCGCCGACATCGTCTGCAGCGCCTTCGATTTTAAGCCGGCTTCCATCATCAAAGAGCTGGATCTTCGAAAGCCCATCTACCGCAAGACCAGCAACTACGGTCACTTCGGCCGCGAGGATCAGGGCTTTGCATGGGAAAAGACCGACCGGGTCGAGACCCTCAGAAAGCTGGCAGGTCTGTAAATGGGTATGCTGCTGGACGCCTATACGGTGATCATGCGCCTTCTGCTGGCGGCCGTTCTTAGCGGCCTCATCGGCATCGAGCGCGGTCGCCACGGCCGGGCAGCCGGCCTTCGCACCTATATTCTGGTATCGGTGGGCGCCTGTGTCTGCGCCATGACCGGCGGCTTCATGATCGAGCAGGCCGGCACGGGAGACCCCTCCCGCATCGCCTCCGGGGTCGTATCGGGCATCGGTTTTCTGGGTGCCGGCATGATCATCATCAAGAACGGCAAGGTCACCGGCCTTACCACTGCGGCAGCCCT
>JABUTE010000289.1 GCA_021443825.1 Bacillota bacterium | reverse complement strand
GCCTACGGCACCAACGGAAGCAGGCGAAAGTACCGGATCAATTTCTATAAAACAAACAGGGTTCTGGCCAGGTGCTATATCTATGCCCCGTCCGGTCTGATCCGGTTTCTGAGAAACACGAAACAAGCATTGCGATCTCAACCAAAGGAGTAACACGTGAACGAAAAGAAGGCATATCCATTCGAGTTTTCTGTCGTTATGGCTGTCTATAATGTGGAGCGGTATCTGCGCGAAGCCATTGAAAGCATCATCGCCCAGGATCTTGGCTTTGAAAAGATCCAGCTGATCATGGTCAACGACGGCTCCAAAGACGGCAGCGGGGCGATCTGCGACGAATATGCAGACCTGTATCCGGAGAACGTGGTGGTCATCCATAAAGAAAACGGCGGCGTTTCGTCGGCCCGCAACGAAGGATTAAAGCATGTGCGCGGCCGGTATGTCAACTTTCTGGATTCCGACGATAAGCTGAGCAGCGATGCCATGCGCCTGGTGCATGGTTTTTTTGAAGGTCACGGCAGTGAGACGGATATGGTATCCATTCCGTTAGTCTCTTTTGACGGTGCATCCGGGAAGGCTTTCGCAGAACAGAAATTTGAAAAGGGCAGCCGGGTGATCGATCTCAATGAAGAATGGATGACGGCGCAGCTTTCGCTGTCTTCCGCATTTGTCAAATGGGAGGTACTGGGGGGTAAGACTTTTGATGAACGGCTTCCCTATGCAGAGGATGCAAAACTGGCTCTGCAGATCATTAATGACGGAAAAGAGACCCTTGGCGTGGTTCCGGAAGCGATCTACTGGTATCGTGTAAGAGGTGCCGGAGAGCAATCGGCGACCCAGACTATTGAAAAAAAGGAAGCCTATTATATTCCGTATTACCGGTATTTTTATAATGAATCGATCCAATATTGTCTGGATGGAAAGGGATATGTTCCCAAATATGTCCAATATGCTGTTTCTTACAGTGCCCTGCGCCATTTCAAGCAAAAAACGATTCCAGTCGGCGTTCTGACCGATGAGCAAGCGCAGATCTATCGCCAGCTGGTAAAAGACAGCTTTCAATATATCGACGGCGATGTATTGATGGCGCTGCAAAACCTCTATCTGGAGCACAAAAGCTACGGACTGTTTTTAAAATACAAAAAATATCCCCAAAAGGTTGGATATGGTACGAACCTACTGTACGTGTATGATGACCGTGTATATGCCGCTCTGAACCAGGTGTCTGTGAAGTACGAGTTTATCAAAGTCAAGAACGGCCGTATCCTGTTGGAGGGCTCGATCCCCCATTTTCTGTATCTGGATGAAGAGGCTCCTAAGCTGTTCTGCAAAGTCAACGGCAGGCGTCTCGATTTTACTTTGACTTCCGTCAGAAAATACTATGCTTTGGACGAAGTCATCGCCCAGCGTCTGGCGTTTCAGACAGAGATCCCCCTAGAGGGAGAAGAGAGGATCTCGATCCAATTCTTCTGTGATACGCCGTTTGGCGAGGTTCCCATGACGAAGTACCAGCTGGGACCGTTCATGCCCCTCAGCAGTACCTATGCAGGCTCCTATTATTATACCAATGGTCGGGTCGTACGCATGGAAAACAACAGTCTGGTGGTCGAACCCTGCAGCAAAAAAGCGCATCGTGCCCTCGAGCGTCATTTGCTGAAAGAACTCTGGAAAAAGAACAGGTTGGGCGGGCGTAAGGCCGTCATCGTTCGCCTGCTGACCCATACCATCAAATCCTTTAAAAAGAAAGAACTCTGGCTGATCTGCGACAGGGTCAATAAAGCCGACGATAATGGAGAAGCCTTTTTCCGGTATCTGACGGAAAACCATGCCAAAGAACGAAAATATGTCTTTGCCATATCCAAAAACGTTCCCGATTATACCCGCATCAAAAAGATGGGCACTGTCGTTCCGTTTATGGGCTGGAAATATAAGCTGCTGGCACTGACCGCAGACAGGATCATCTCCTCTCAGGGAGAAGACTATATCTCTAATCCCTTCCATGGATATGCGGACCCCTATAAAGATCTGCTCCATGAAACGCAGTTTATTTTTATACAGCACGGGATCATTTTGCATGATCTGTCCGGCTGGTTGGATCGATATAACAAGAATCTTACAATGTTTGTTACCTCGACTGTTCCCGAATACGATTCCATTCTGCAGTATGATTATCACTACGATGACAGCGTTGTAAAAATGACCGGTCTGCCCCGTTTTGATTATCTGGAGCATAATGAAAAAAAATACATTACGTTTATGCCTACCTGGCGTGCGTATTTAGTGGGAGGATTAGATCCGACAACAGGAGAACGCACCGCCAGACCAGGTTTTGAGAACTCTAAGTATTATGCCATGTACGATGCCGTGTTGAATTGCAGTCGGCTATACGATGCAGCGCAGCGGCTGGGTTACCGGATCCGCTTGATGAATCATCCCAATATGCGCGCCATCGATAACAACATGACGACAGATTCCAGACTGATAAAGCTGAGTTTTAACGAATCTTATCGAACGATCTTTGCGGAAAGCGATCTGATCGTTACGGATTATTCTTCCATAGCCTTTGATTTTGCCTACCTGCGAAAGCCGGTCCTCTATTATCAGGCCGATGAAAAAGAGTTTTTCTCCGGGGCGCATACCTCTCATAAGGGATACTTTGATTACGAGCGTGACGGGTTCGGTGAGATCGAAAAGAGCGCGGAGAGCCTGGTCGATCGGCTGATCGAATATATGGAAAACGGCTGCAAGCTTAAGCCGCAGTACCGGGCTCGGATCGAGGCCACCTTCCCCTATTCCGATAAAAACAACTGCCGTCGTGTTTACGAAGCGATCGTTAAGCAGGATAACCGGTAATAATCTGACAATCCCAACAGAGTGCATTTTACACGGAAAAGCGCGAGGCACCCTTGTCTGCAGTCGCAGCAGGGGGCTTGTCTCGCATCCCATCTGGGTCGCAACGCTTTAGCGCAATCCAGATGATCAAGTAACACTCCTGACTCGCAGCAGATATAAGGATGAGCTATCGGAGGTCCTTCGAATATGCAATTCAATAGTTATTCTTTCATTTTTCTTTTTCTACCAGTTATATTGACAGCTTACTTTGGGGCCTGTAAGTTCAATACCCTTTTGGGCAAGCTTGTTATCATAGCCGGAAGCATTTTCTTTTATACCGGTAAAGATCTGACTTCCTTTAAGGTGCTTGGCATAAGCCTTGTGATCAACTATTTGCTTCTGAAGTTTCTGGAGAAGCATCGCGGGCCTAAAATGTATATGCTGTTTCCGGTAATCGTTAACGTCGGAATGCTTTTGTATTATAAATATACAAATTTTCTGCTTACGAATATCGCGATCGTTTTCGGAAAGGAAATCGGGCTCAAAGAGTTGTTTCTTCCCATCGGAATCAGTTTTTTTACATTCCAGCAGATCGCATTTATCGTTGCAGTTTATCGGGAGGAGATAAAGACTGTTCGCTTTGTCGATTATGCCTCCTATATTCTGTATTTTCCTAAGCTTCTGATGGGCCCTTTGATGGATCCGGTGGATTTTTTAGAGCAATGGAATGACTCGGCCCTAAAAAGAATAAGCTGGGATAATATGGCAGCAGGGCTAAAGCTGTTTTCATTCGGGTTGTTTAAAAAACTCGTACTGGCTGACACCTTTGCCAAAGCTGTCGCATGGGGCTTTTCAAATACAGATGCGGCAACATCGATGGACTGGATCCTCGTGACCCTGTTTTATACTTTCGAAATCTACTTTGACTTCAGCGGTTACAGCGATATGGCAGTCGGAATTTCACAGATGCTGAATATCTCCTTGCCGATCAACTTCGATTCCCCATACAAGGCTGTCTCAGTACGGGACTTTTGGAAGAGATGGCATATATCGCTAACAAAGTTCCTTACGAAATACATCTATTTCCCATTGGGTGGCAGCCGCAAAGGTCTGTTTTTTACCTGTCTGAATACGATGATCGTTTTCTTGATCAGCGGCATCTGGCATGGTGCGAACTGGACTTTTATAGTATGGGGACTTCTTCACGGGGCATTCAGCATCATGGATCGGTTGATCGAAAAGATCCCCGGGAAGATATTTGAACCGGCGAGATGGCTGATGACGTTTGTCGTTTTAAATGGTCTATGGCTGTTGTTTCGGGCAGACAGCCTTGCGCAGTGGCGATATATTCTGATTCGGATACTCTCTTTAAACAACTTGAATATCAGCGACGGATTGCTATCATCCTTTGCATTGCCGGAAGCTGCTGTGCTATTCAGATCTGTTCCGTTGATTTCTGTGATCAGCAAAAAAATGCGCGGATTTATTATGAATGTTTTTATTGCGGGCGCAGCTGCGATCTGTTTTTTTCCGGAGAACAATTACAGAAAAAAAGATAA
>JABUTE010000212.1 GCA_021443825.1 Bacillota bacterium | reverse complement strand
CTGCTGCCATGCATACGACGGCACGAGACCGAAAAGCATCGCCCAGATGATCGAAAGGCCGATGATCCCTTTTCCGTTAAGCTTCATGCTGCGACTCCTTTGATACAATTTGCATTAACTTGGTGCAATTATATCATTTGAATGACATATGAGTCAATAGGTAGCAGGTGAATATTTATACGCGATTATTAAAATGGTTAATCTACCATCATATTATATTTATCACTAACAGCAGTGTATGGTAAAGGAGCAGCGGTATGCCGGGAAAAAGCATTCCGCACTGCGGATTGCGCTTCACGGGAAAGCGATTTGCTTTGCATAGCCACGCCTTGCAGTACTTGCATGTCAATGCCTTACCGCAATGGTTCTTGTTTTCAGCTGATATTTTTTTGCCATAACGGTTCGGTAAAAGAAGTCGTTCCGTTCCCGAAAATATCCTATTCCACGATCTCGATGCAGCCTTCCTTATATTTTACCGACTATCGTTAACAATAACCGGAATGAACAGAACAGATGAATGCATGAAAAGAAACAAAGACAAAAAAAGACTCTGCAGCCGAAAAGCTGCAGAGTCTTTACTTATAAATGTACAGTTATTCCTGATCGATGGTAGAGATACCCAAGGTGATCTCTTCCAGAACATCCAGCAGAATGCGGACCGTATCAAGAGAGGTCAGGGTTGCCACGTTGTTCTGCGAGGCGACCTTTCTTAAAGCGGTGCCGTCGCCCAAATGCAGACCGGAGAGGACCGCACGGGTATTGATGACATAGCTGACATAGCCGGAGCGAACCGCATCCAGAAGCTCGTTGGTGCCCTCGCTGGGTTTTCTGAAAATATGGGTGCGGATGCCGTGCTCCTTCAGATACTGGCCGGTTCTGGGCGTCGCCGCAATGGAAAAGCCCATGTCGTAGAAACGCTTGATCAGGGGCAGGGTCTCTTCCTTATCTTCGTTGGCGACCGAAACGACCACCGTTCCGTAATTGGAAAGCTTCATGCCTGAGGCGGTGATGGCCTTATACGCCGCTCTGTGCAGCTTGGCATCGTAGCCGATGGCCTCACCGGTGGATTTCATCTCGGGAGACAGATAAGCATCCATGCCGTGCAGCTTGGAGAACGAAAATACGGGCACCTTTACATAGTAGCGTTCCTTCTCGCCGGGATACAGCTTAAAGATGCCCTGCTCTGCCAGCGACATGCCCAGGTTGCAGCGGGTGGCGATATCGGCCAGGCTGTAGCCAGTTGCCTTCGACAGGAAGGGAACCGTTCTGGAGGAACGGGGGTTGACCTCGATGATATAGACATTGTCTTCGCGGTCGACGATGAACTGGATGTTGTAAAGGCCGATGATGCCGATGCCCTTGCCCAGTTTTTGGGTATAATCCAGAATGGTGGCCTTGACCTTGTCGGAGAGGCTGAAGGCCGGATAGACACTGATGGAGTCGCCGGAATGAACGCCGGTGCGCTCGACCAGCTCCATGATGCCGGGAACAAAGACCTGATAGCCGTCGCAGATGGCATCGACCTCTACCTCCTTGCCGCGGATGTACTTATCGACCAGAACAGGCTTGTCTTCGTCGATCTCAACAGCCGTGCGCAGGTAGCGGTTCAGCTCTTCTTCTTTTGCGACGATCTGCATGGCGCGACCGCCCAGAACAAAGCTGGGGCGCACCAGCACAGGGTATCCGATCTCGGCAGCTGCTTTGATGCCGTCTTCGATGCTGGTAACGGCAACGCCCTTGGGCTGGGGAATACCGAGAGATATCAGCAGCTTTTCGAAGGAATCTCTGTTTTCTGCCCGGTCGATGGCGGCACAGTCGGTTCCGATGATCTTTACGCCCCGGTCGAAGAGAGGCTGGGCCAGGTTGATGGCCGTCTGGCCGCCCAGGGTGGCGATGACGCCCTCCGGCTTTTCCAGATCGATGACGTTCATAACGTCTTCGACACACAGCGGCTCGAAATAAAGCTTATCGGAACAGGTATAGTCGGTGGAGACGGTCTCCGGGTTGTTGTTGATGATGATGGCCTCGTAGCCGGCCGCCTTGATGGTCTGGACCGCATGAACGGTGGAATAGTCGAATTCCACGCCCTGGCCGATGCGAATGGGGCCGGAGCCCAGCACGATGATCTTCTTCTTATCGGAAAGAACGGACTCGTTTTCGTCTTCGTAGGTAGAATAGAAATAGGGAACATAGCTTTCGAATTCGGAAGCGCAGGTATCGATCATCTTGTAAACAGGACGGATGCCGGCCTCCATTCGGAAGCGGTAAGCCTCCACCTCGCTCATGTTCCAAAGGATGCCGATCTCTCTGTCGGAGAAGCCCATCTTCTTGGCATGGAGCAGCTCTTCTTTCTCTTTGGGATGCGCCTTCAGCACAGCCTCTTCTTCGATGATGTTGCGCAGCTTGCGCAGGAAGAACCGGTCGATCTTCGTCTGCTCGGCCATGGAATCGATGTCGCAGCCAAGGCGCAGCAGCTGGGCGATGGCATAGATCCGGTCGTCGGTGCCGATGCGGATGTAGTTCATCAGATCTTCCTTGCCCCAGGTGTCGAACTTTTTGTGATGCAGGTGGAAGACGCCGATCTCAAGAGAGCGGATCGCCTTCAGCAGAGATTCTTCAAAGGTTCTGCCTACGCTCATGACCTCGCCGGTGGCCTTCATCTGGGTCGACAGAGAGTTGTTGGCATCGGCAAACTTATCGAAGGGGAAGCGGGGCATCTTGGTGACCACGTAGTCCAGCGCCGGTTCAAAGCAGGCCGGGGTGTTGGCGATGCGGATCTCGTCAAGCGTCATGCCTACGCCGATCTTGGCAGAAACGCGGGCGATGGGATAGCCCGATGCCTTGGAGGCCAGCGCCGAAGATCTGGAAACACGGGGGTTGACTTCGATCAGATAATACTGGAAGGAGTTGGGATCCAGCGCAAACTGAACGTTACAGCCGCCTTCGATCTTCAGCTCGCGGATGATCTTAAGAGCGCTGTCGCGCAGCATGTGATACTCTTTGTTGGTCAGGGTCTGGGACGGGCAAACGACGATGGAGTCGCCGGTATGGATGCCCACGGGATCCAGATTTTCCATGTTGCAGATGGTGATGGCCGTGTTGTTGCTGTCGCGCATCACCTCGTATTCGATCTCTTTAAAGCCCTTGATGCTCTTTTCGATGAGCACCTGGCTAACGGGAGAAAGGGCCAGACCGTTGGTCATGAGGGGAATGAATTCTTCTTCGTTGTCGGCAAAGCCGCCGCCGGTGCCGCCCAGGGTAAAGGCAGGGCGCAAAACGACAGGAAAACCGATCTTTTTCGCGATGGCAAGACCGTCTTCTACGGTATTGGCGATGTCGGAGGGAAGCACCGGTTCGCCCAGGCTTTCGCAAAGCTCTTTAAACAGCTCCCTGTCTTCTGCCCGCTCGATGGATTCGCTGCGGGTTCCCAAAAGCTCGACGCGGCATTCGGCCAGAACGCCCTTCTTTTCCAGCTGCATGGCCAGATTGAGGCCGGTCTGACCTCCGATGCCGGGAAGAATGGCATCCGGACGCTCGTAGCGGATAACTCTTGCGATGAACTCCAGCGACAGAGGCTCCATGTAGACCTTATCGGCGATGGAGGTATCGGTCATGATGGTGGCCGGGTTGGAGTTGCAAAGGATGACTTCGTAGCCCTCTTCTTTTAAGGCGAGGCAGGCCTGGGTTCCGGCATAGTCGAATTCGGCAGCCTGACCGATGACGATGGGGCCGGAGCCGATGACAAGGATCTTCTTTAAATCTGTTCTTTTAGGCATTTTTTTCATCCTCCATCAGCTTGATAAAGCGGTCGAAAAGATAAGCGCTGTCCTGGGGGCCGGGGGCGCTTTCCGGATGGTACTGTACGCTGAAGATGCGGTCTTCGTCGCACTTAACGCCTTCGATGGTGTTATCCAGAATGTTGATATGGGTGACCTGCAGCGGCGTGTTCTTAAGGCTTTCGTCGACTACGGCATAGGAGTGGTTCTGGGAGGTGATCTCCAGCTTGCCGGTCTCGAGATTGCGAACGGGATGGTTTCCGCCGCGGTGGCCGAACTTCATCTTGTAGGTCTGGCCGCCGTAGGCAAGAGAGATGATCTGATGGCCCAGGCAGATGCCGAAGATGGGCAGGCGACCCTTCAGGGTGCGGATGGTCTCGACGGTCTCGGGCACGTCCACCGGGTCGCCGGGGCCGTTGGAAATAAACACGCCGTCAGGGTTATAGGAAAGGATCTGCGCAGCAGAGGTGTTCCAGGGAACGATAGTCACGTTGCAGCCCTTTTTGTTAAGAGAACGAACGATGTTCTGTTTCATGCCGCAGTCGATGGCGACTACATGGAAGCGGCCGTTTTTGGCAGGCGATTCTACCGGCGCAGGCCGGGATACGGAAGG
>JABUTE010000174.1 GCA_021443825.1 Bacillota bacterium | reverse complement strand
GTGCGCTCCTTCTTTGCGGGAGGCAGAAACTGGGCCGCGTAATACTTGACGATGGCCAGGTAGACGTTGCGCTGCTCTTCGCTCAGCTTTGCCGGGTCGACACTTCTGTTCTGGGGAATGATAGCGGTGTGAGCGGTGATATTATCGTCGTTAAAGGCCTTGCTGTGCAGACCGGTATCTAAGGGAAGACGGCCGAACACGCTGCCGGCAGGGTCGTTTTTCAGGTTCTTCAGCACCTGGCGCAGGGTCGCGGGGCTTTCTTTGTATTGCTCTTCGGAAAGGTATTGGCAGTCGGAGCGGTTGTAGCTGATGGCATTGAAGTCGTCGCGCAGGTGCTGGGTGATCTCCAGGGTCTGGGAGGGATCGTAGCCGAATTTCTGGGAGCAATAGGTCTGCAGCTTTACCAGGTTGAAGGGCAGGGGCGGCTGCTCGGTGAAGGCTTTGCGGGTGATGCGGATCTCTTCGTACTGCCGCCCGCTTTGGGAATCGGGACGGCCGTCCAGGTTCTGGGCGATCTCTTCGGCATATTCCGGGTCGGTGATGCGTCCCTCTTCCAGATTGGGATCGTTTTTCGCGGGCTCGAAAACGGTGCGCACCGCTTTTTCCTGCAGGGTGAGATCAGCGGTTACGGTGTAATAGCAGAGCCTGCTGTGGTTTTCGATGGCCATGTCGCGGTTGACCACCAGCCCCAGGGTAGGGGTCTGCACCCGTCCGACGGTGAGCATTTTTACATGAGGGTTCTTCAGGGAAAAATAGCGGCTGAAATTATAGCCGACCATGATATCGGCGACGCTTCTGGCATGGGCAGACCAGCCGGCATTTTCAAACAGGCGGTTATCCTTCATGCGCTGCAGCTCTTTTCGCAGTGCCCCTTCGGTGGTGTCGCCGGTGGCAAGGCGAAGCACCGGTCCCTTATATTGAAACCACTGGAGGATCTCGTCGATCAGGTATTGCCCTTCGTCGTCGGGGTCGCCGGCATGGATCACCTGCTCGGCATCCTTAAGCAGCTCGCCGATGAGAGCCAGACGTTCGGCTTTTCCTTCGCCGGGCTTTTTCTCCCAGTTGTCGAAATAGATGGGAAGGGCCTCCAGGGTCCATTTTTTATACTTTTCGGCATCGTAATCTTCCGGCTCCTTCAGGGTCAGAAGATGACCGAAGGCAGAAACGATGACGTACTCGCCCTTTTCCGTATAGCCGTTTTTCTGAACGGCATTGCCGTCGATGGCGGCGGCAATGGCTCTTGCCAGCATGGGTTTTTCCGCGATGATCAGTTTCATTTCTTCTCCGGGTTCGGTGTGTCTGCAAAGGATATGATCCTTTTATTATATCATAAAACCGGGGCAGGCAGCGCGGGAACTGCAACGCCGCTGCGCATCCTCCATTCCCGTTCCGGTTAATATCCTTTGTGATCTATTCATAAGTTTTTGGCTATGCCGTCTTGCTTTCCGGCAGGCGGTATTGTAATATAGAGCCGCTGAATGATGTCACGGTCGTCCGGTAATGATGAACTTTCACCGAATCCATTGGATCGGTGATTTTTCTTTTTTGAAAAACAGAGCGCTGTTACCGGCATCAGGAACAGCGCTTTTTTTTACCAGCGAAGCTTCGGCCGGATCTTCAGCTTCCATACCAGCCGCAGGCGAAGCAGCACCGTATCGAAGGCAAGAAAGGTCGCCGCCCCGGCCGTCAGAAACAGGCCGTTGATCCAGACTGTCTCGCTGAAGCCTGCCGAAATGCCAAGCAGCATCCGAACGCCGGCGCCAAGAAGCGTGCAGCAGGCTCCGTAGATCAGCAGCAGACAAGGAATGCGAAGCACCTTCTTTCGGATCCGGTACATCTGCCCCTGCAGCGCCGGATACCAGCCGAAGGCGATGTAAACGAGGGCCGCCTCCGGATCGGGCACCAGCAGCATTGCCAGCACGGAAATGACGAAATAGGTGGTCAGCAGGGCGGAGCATCCGTATTCGCAGAGGATGGGAACCGTTGCGAACACTGCCAGCAGCGGGCCTGCGTAGATGCCGATGCCGATGGCAGCCCCAAGAAACAGGGCCGTGACCGCAAGGGCCGATAAAACGCCGCAAAGAGCGATCTGTTTTGTTTTGGATGATTGCATCAGATCTGATCCTTATAGTAAAATAGAGCAAAGCAAAGGGCCGCCCGCAAAACGCGTCGGCACCTGTATTGTATCACAGAAACAACGGAGGACAGAAGATGGATCCTGCGATCAGACCGGGCAGATACCGCCATTTTAAAGGAAACGAATACGAAGTGCTGGGCATTGCCAGCCACAGCGAGACCCTGGAGCCCATGGTCGTCTACCGGGCCCTGTACGGAGAACGGGGCCTTTGGGTCCGCCCGGCCTCCATGTGGAACGAGACCGTCGAGCGGGATGGCAAAACGTATCAGCGCTTCACCTATATCGAAAGCCGGGGCGATGTGTAAACGGAAGGGCGGGGCTTTCGGCTCCCGCCCCGAAAACGGACCCTTGCAGGGCGGCCGTTTTTAGAGTATACTCCCCTGCGTTACCGATTGCTGTCTGGAGTTATGAAAATGAAAAAGACATTATCCGAAATCAGATCCGTTGCCGTAATTTTGCTGGGAAACCTTCTCTATGCTGTCGCGGTGCATTTCTTTCTTGTCTCTGCCGACCTTGCTACCGGCGGCGTGACCGGAATTTCCATCGCCCTGGGTGAGATCACCCCCCTGGCCGTATCCACCTACGCATTTATCTTAAATACGGTCATGTGGTTTTTAGGCCTCTTTCTGTTGGGAAAGCACTTCGCCGCAGCGACCCTGCTCAGCACCTTCTCCTTTCCGGTGTTTCTGCGCTTTTTAGAGACCTGCTTTCCGGGCGGCGCGCTGACCGATGACCGGCTTCTTTGCACCGTATTCGGCGGCATTCTCATCGGCATAGGCCTTGGCATCACCATTCGACAGGATGCTTCTACGGGAGGCATCGATGTGGTGCCTCTGGCGCTGAACAAGTACTTCCGTCTGCCCATCTCGACGATGATGTGGCTCATCGATATTCTGATCCTGCTGGCGCAGATCCTGGTATTTCCCACCGAAAGCCTTCTGTACGGCATCATCAATATCATCATCTATTCCGTCGTGCTCGACAAGGTGCTGGTCTTCGGAAAGTCGCACATCGAGGTGAAGGTGGTCAGCAAAGAAAGCCGCCGCATCGCCGACGCCATTCTGCACCAGATGGACCGGGGCTGCACCATGCTTCACGCAGAGGGTGGCTATACGGGCGAACAGACCCAGGTGGTGCTCAGTATTCTCTCCACCCGGGAGCTGGCCAAGGTACATAAGCTGATCGATTCCATCGACGATAACGCGCTCGTGGTGGTAAGCCGCGTATCCGAGATCTCGGGCCGGGGCTTTACCCTGGAAAAGATCCATCGGTAGATAGAAAACAGAATTCGCATAAATAAAGAAAGACAGCCGCTTTTGAAGGCGGCTGTCTTATTTTTCGTGGAAGATCCGGTCTTGCCGGGTGTTTGTCCTTTTACAGAAGCAGCATATTGGCGCCTGCATACCAGAGGGCGATGCCCAAAATCATGAGGGGAATAAAGAGCCCGTATTCCTTGAGCAGCGACTTGAGATCGGTGCCGAAGTATTCGATGGTGAGCAGCTGGCACATATGCACCGGCGAGAAATAGTAGCCGAAGATGCTGGAGCACAGGGTGAGGCCGACGTAGAGGGCCAGCTGGGTTGGATCGGAGGTGAAGGAGGCCAGCAGGGGAACCAGGATGGCTGCCGAGGTCTGGATGCTGCCGGTGGGGAAGCTGGTCAGCAGGGTGATGAGAACGATGATGACCTCAACGGGAAGCCCGGATGCCGTCAGCGAACGCATGGCTTCGCCGATCTCGCTGACCGAGCTGATGCAGGCCTTAAAGAAGAGGGCTGCGATGATGACCAGCAGGGTCTTGTAGTTGACCTTTTTAAACAGCAGCGAGAACAGGGATTCCTTCGGTTTGGTATCCTCCTGCAGGTTGGCTGCGATCAAAGCGACCACGATGCCAACCGGCACAGCCATGTAGATCTCAAGGGGCGTTGCCACGGTAAGGAACAGGGTGATGAGAATCGGAGAGATATTCAGAAGAAAGATGCCGATGTGGTGCAGGGTGGCTTTGGCGCTTTCTCTGGGCATGACAACATCTTTAACGTCGCGCAGCATCAGGAACCAGCCCAGAGCCGTCATCCAGATGCTCATGGGCAGCAGATACTTGCAGATGGTGGGAACAGGAACACCGCTGAGCTGGGCAGAGATGATGACGGAGCCGTTCAGCGGGTAGCAGAACATGATGCAATGGCGGAAGGCCAGGTTGATGGCGGCTTTTCGGTTAGAAGAGACCTTCAGAGTCTTGCCCAGCTCGTCGACCAG
>JABUTE010000161.1 GCA_021443825.1 Bacillota bacterium | reverse complement strand
GTGGCGGTGTAGCTTAGTTGGCTAGAGCGTCCGGTTCATACCCGGAAGGTCGAGGGTTCGACTCCCCCCGCCGCTACCATTATTTTAGACCGGCTTTACGCCGCGCTCTATATGGTGGGTGTCGTCAAGCGGCCTAAGACCCTGGGTTGTGGCTCCAGTATTCGTGGGTTCGAATCCCACCACCCACCCCAAATTTCATTATTCTTTCTCGACGCAGGGGTATCGCCAAGCGGTAAGGCAGTGGATTCTGATTCCACCACCCGGGGGTTCGAATCCCTCTACCCCCGCCAATTTTTTTACCGAAATTTTTTCGGTATACGGCGACATAGCCAAGTGGTAAGGCGCAGGTCTGCAAAACCTTTACTCCCCGGTTCAAATCCGGGTGTCGCCTCCAGAAGCCCCGATCCGAAAGGATCGGGGCTTTTTTCTGTCTGCAGAACTTCATCCTATGCCTTTGCGCGCAAGGGGCCGCAGACTCTGTCCTAAGCCTTCCGGCAAAGGAAGCCATCGGAAAAGCAACCGGCAAACAGTCCTTTACAGCCGCCCGTTAACCGTCACCCGAAACTCTTTCGGTATTGGCTTTTTCTTTGTTATTTATCTGTTATTCTTCTGTCAATCGTGCTAAAATCAAAGGGAATTACGGAATCTGACGATCGTCCGAATATTCTGAAATACTTCTTGTATCGCACAACGATTTATGGTACATTCTTCCGTGGTAAATCTTTAAGGCGATACAGAGATATCGGCAAGATTGCAGCATACTTAAATCAGAGGCCTGGGATCCGTTTTCAGATCCGGCTCTCTTTACGCGTGTTTTCAAGCCTTGCCTGTATCCGGCAAGGCTTTTTTACAAGAAAGGAGAGCCCCATGACAGATACCAATAAGCTGACTGCAATTGCTGTTCCCGGTTTCGAGCTTCCCTCCGATATGTCGCAGTGGCTTCATTTGCTTCCCCGTGAAGGGAATCATCATTTCGTCATACTTCCCGGTTTTTGCGATGTGCATGTGCATTTCCGCGAACCGGGTTTTTCGTATAAAGAGACTATCGAAAGCGGCTCGCGGGCTGCTGCCAGAGGAGGCTATACTGCCGTCTGCACCATGCCCAATCTGAAGCCGGTTCCCGACAGTCCGGAGCATCTGCAGCCCCAGCTGGATGCGATCCAAAAGGCCGATCTGATCCGTGTCTATCCCTACGGCTCTATTTCGGTTGAAGAAAAGGGTGAGCAGCTGTCCGATCTGGAAGGAATGGCTCCCTCTGTCATCGCCTTTTCCGATGACGGAAAAGGGGTCCAGCAGGATGCCATGATGGAAGAGGCCATGAACCGTGCAAAGGCCCTGGGCAAGATGATCGTTGCCCATTGCGAGGTGAACGATCTGCTGAAGGGCGGCTATATTCACGACGGCACCTATGCCAGAGAGCACGGCCATAAGGGAATCTGCTCCGAAAGCGAATGGCAGCAGATCGCAAGAGACATCGAGCTGGTAAAAAAGACAGGCTGCCCCTATCATGTATGCCACATTTCCACCAAGGAGAGCGTCGATATCATCCGCAGGGCAAAGGCAGAGGGTGTTGATATCACCTGCGAAACAGGTCCTCATTATCTGGTCATGGATGACAGCGACCTGAAAGAAGAGGGGCGCTTTAAGATGAATCCGCCTCTTCGCGATCGCAGCGACCGTGAGGCTCTGCTGCAGGGCCTGGCAGACGGAACCATCGACTGCCTTGCCACAGACCATGCCCCCCACAGCGCAGAAGAAAAGGCAAAGGGCCTGGAAAAAAGCGCTTTCGGCGTCGTCGGTATCGAGACCGCCTTTCCGGTAGCCTATACCAGGCTGGTCAAGACGGGCATCATCACTCTGGAGCAGCTGCTGCAGGTGCTGGTGGTCAACCCCAGGAAGCGGTTCGGCATTCCCTTCGGGGAAGATTTCTCCGTATGGGATCTAGACGAGGAATTCACCGTCGACCCGCAAGACTTCCTCTCCCAGGGAAAAGCGACCCCCTTTGAGGGCTGGAAGCTGCAGGGCGTCAACTATTTGACCGTATGCGGCGGAAAGGTGGTCTATCAGAAATAGACCTTTCTAAAAACGGATCATATCGCTCACCAACGTTCTATATATATTCATTTTGTCCGGGAGGAAAATCAAATGGCAAAAAGAACAGACATTAAAAAAGTACTGATCATCGGCTCCGGTCCCATCGTTATCGGACAGGCAGCCGAATTCGACTATGCAGGCACCCAGGCCTGCCTGGCGCTGAAGGAAGAGGGCTACGAGGTCATCCTTTGCAACTCCAACCCTGCGACCATCATGACCGATACATCCATCGCCGATAAGGTCTATATGGAGCCTCTGACACTGGAATACATCGCAAAGATCCTGCGCTATGAGCGCCCGGATGCCATCGTTCCCGGCATCGGCGGTCAGACCGGCCTCAACCTGGCTATGCAGCTGGAAAAGAAGGGCATTTTGAAGGAATGCAACACTCTGCTGCTGGGCACCAGCTCTACCTCCATCGAGCGTGCCGAAGACAGAGAGCTGTTCAAGGAAATGTGCATGTCCATCGGAGAGCCAGTCATTCCCTCCGAGATCACCTACAGCCTGGAAGAAGCAAAGGCTGCTGCACAGCGCATCGGCTATCCCGTCGTTCTTCGCCCTGCCTTTACCCTCGGCGGCACCGGAGGCGGCTTTGCCGACAACGAAGAAGAGCTGATCGAAGTCGGTCTTAACGCCTTCAAGCTTTCGCCCGTGCATCAGGTGCTGATCGAAAAGTCGGTCAAGGGCTATAAAGAGATCGAATTCGAGGTCATGAGAGACTCCAACGACCATGCCATCACCATCTGCGGCATGGAAAACATCGACCCGGTAGGCGTTCATACCGGCGACTCTCTTGTCGTTGCCCCCATTCTCTCCCTCAATGACCACGATCTGAAGATGCTCAACGATTCGGCCATCAAGATCATCCGCGAGCTGAAGATCGAAGGCGGCTGCAACGTACAGTTTGCCCTCAATCCCACCTCCAGCGAATACTTCCTCATCGAAGTAAACCCCAGAGTATCCCGTTCCTCGGCACTGGCCTCCAAGGCCTCCGGCTATCCCATCGCCCGCGTTACGGCCAAGATCGCCATGGGCATGGCGCTGGAGGATATTCCCGTTGCCGGCGGCACCGCAGCCATCGAGCCCAGCCTGGACTACATCGTTGCCAAGTTCCCCCGCTTCCCCTTCGACAAGTTCGCATCGGCTGCCAACACCCTGGGCACCCAGATGAAGGCCACCGGCGAGGTCATGGGCATCGGCTCCACCCTGGAAGAATGCCTGCTCAAGTCGGTCCGCTCTCTTGAGACCGGTGTCTGCCACTTCCATCTGCCTAAGTTCGATTCCTATACCGACGCAGAGCTGCTTGATTATGTAAAGGTCTTTAAAGACGACAACATCTATGCCATCTTTGAGCTGCTGAGAAGAGGCTGCTCCATCGAAGAGATCCATAACGTGACCATGATCACCGAGCTGTTCCTGGAATCCTTCAAAAAGATCGTCGAGATGGAAGAGCTGCTCAAGAAGAACATCAACGACCTTGCTACCTTAAAGGCTGCCAAGATCATGGGCTTTTCCGACAAATACATCGCCCGTATCTGGAAGGTCTCCGAGGTCGAGATCTACGAAAAGAGAAAGAAGAACGGCATCGTTCCCATCTTCAAGATGGTCGATACCCTGCACACCGGCACCTATATCGCCTACCTTTACAGCAGCTATACCGGAACCAATGAATCCCGCCTCACCGACAAGAAGAAGATCGTGGTTCTGGGCGCAGGACCCATCCGCATCGGACAGGGCGTGGAATTCGACTACTCCACCGTTCACGCCATTCAGACCATCAAGAGAGCCGGCTACGAAGCGATCATCGTAAACAACAACCCCGAGACCGTTTCCACCGACTATACCACCTCCGATAAGCTGTACTTCGATCCTCTGACCCCGGAGGATGTGATGGCCATTCTCGACTTTGAAAAGCCGGAGGGCGTCATCGCTTCTTTGGGCGGGCAGACGGCCATCAACCTTGCGCAGCCTCTGGTCGACCGCGGCGTCAAGATCATCGGCACCGATTGCGAAGCCATCGAAAAGGCTGAGAACAGAGATTCCTTCGAAAAGATCCTGAAGGAGCTGAACATTCCTCAGCCCAAGGGTCATGCAGTCACCAATATCGAAGACGGCATCAGGGCCGCCGAAGACGTGGGCTATCCCGTGCTGGTCAGACCCTCCTTCGTTCTGGGCGGAAGAGCCATGCAGATCGTTGCCAACGAATACCAGCTGCGCCACTATCTGAAGACTGCCGTCGAGATCGATGAAGACAAGCCTGTTCTGGTCGACAAGTACATTCAGGGCAAGGAGCTGGAGGTCGATGCCATCTGCGACGGCGT
>JABUTE010000316.1 GCA_021443825.1 Bacillota bacterium | reverse complement strand
GCTTGATAGGAAAAGGACAGCAAGGCCTGCTTGCCCTGGGGGATGGTAAAGGAGATGCCGGCAGATGCTGCTGCCGGATAACGGCTGTCATCGGTCGAAGCGCTGAGGGTCCATTTCCCCTTCACCACCGAGGCTTTTCCGTCCATGGCAAAGGCTTCCTCGATGTCTGCGTCATAAAAATCCTCGCAGACCACCTCCTCCACCAGATATCCGAGGCTTGCCGTTTGATCGGTTGCCGCCGTCACCTGTGAGCCGACCCGGAAAAGGTCGGTCTCTGCTGAGGTATCGTATTCATAGTAATAGGTCTTTCCGGCCTGCAGGTCCAGAGAGGTTTCAATGGATCCCCCTGCTTTTTGCGCCGTCAGCACCACGCCGTCTGCGTTTTTACCGCCTGCAAGAAGTGCCGTTTTCAAGCCCTCGGTGGTGGCTGCCTCCGTATACAAAGCGGCATGGGAAAGGTCCGTCTCGGTTCCCAGATGGCTTTGCCTGGCGGCATCCAGCACCTCCTGCCCCTGCCGTGTGATCATGGCATGGCAACAGATATGCTCTGTCTTTGTTCCGTTCACCAGAGCGCCGGTAACCAGAATACCGCTGCTTCTTGCCGAAAAATGGTAGGGATAAAAGGAAAAGACAGAATCTCCC
Organism: Bacillota bacterium; assembly: GCA_021443825.1. Taxonomy (GTDB): domain Bacteria; phylum Bacillota; class Clostridia; order Peptostreptococcales; family Anaerovoracaceae; genus RGIG2707. The sequence goes on along the minus strand of JABUTE010000316.1, from coordinate 3,806 downwards.
TTTTCGGCCGTCATGGTATCCGTATGGTACAGGGCAGCAACAGACGGCCCGTAGGCCCAGTCCTTGACCCCCAGCCGGGAGGAATTGATCTCAAAGCACACCGTTTGGGTATTGCTGTCATACAGGGCGCATACGGCAGAATGCTCTCCCGACACCTGCTCTGCCTGCTTTTGCTGATAGACAGCCGTCTTGTGCTTCAGCGGGTCGGCCAGGGTCAGGGTATAGTTGGTATAATCACGGTCGTAATACTTGGCAGCCGCTGCGCCGTAGCAGATCCTTCCGTTTTCGTCATAGACGGGCGTTACGAGAAAGACCTTGTACTTCGAACCGATGTTGATCTTGACGGTCGAGCCCTGCGCAGAGCCTGCATCATATACGGTAAATTCGCCGGTGGGATGATAGACCAGCATCCGGCCGCTGCCGTCGATGGCAAGGCACCGCCCCCGGTTATAGACATGGTCTGCTGCCGAGCCTGCAAGCCTTGTATAGGATACGGACTCCCCGGACGGGTCAAAAATGCCTCTCTTCAGCCCTTCCGTATCCAATGCGGCAAAATGGATCTTTCCGCCGCACAGAGCTGCTTTTTCATAGCCGCTTTCGATTTCGGCAGAGACCACCCGCACGATCGCGCCCCCGGATAGGGGAATGCGATAGATGCCGTCCGTTTTCACGGAATAAATATTTCCGCCGCAGACCGTATTGAAGTTGCCCATCTCAAAATCCAGCACCGTAAGAAGCGCACCGGTGGTCTTTTCGACGAGAAGGGTCTTTCCGTTGGAAACAAGATAGAGATAGCTCCCTTCCGTATCGTGGACCATGGCCGCAGAAAAGAACGAATCCTCGCTGGAAAAGACCTTGTCGGTGATCACCGAAGACCATTTCAATACCGGTTTGGCATCGTTTTCGTAAAGATCGTAGCAATTCAGACGGTACGGAGCGGCAAGGGTATAGTAATTCTTTGTGTAGGCGGTTCGATCAAAGGCCGGCGTTGCAACCATCTGATACAGACAGCTTCCGTCGGTGGTGATGCAGGTATTGGCATCGTTTTGATACAGATCGCACTGGTTGACCTGATCCTCAAAGGCCTGATAACCGCCTCCGTTGCCCCAAAAGGAAGAGGCGACCACATCCCCCACGTATTGAGCCGACGAATAACCCAACAACTGGCGATCGGAAAGAAGGGCCAGGCATTGGCTGCGGATCTGGCCGCTTGTAAGGGACTGGCTTTGATCCACCCGGACGGTCTTGATCCGGGCTGCGATCCCCTCTTTTTGCAATTCGCCGTCCAGGCGCAGGGCAAAGGTCTTTGCCTTGCTGTAGTCGCCGGCGCCTTCGGCCAGCAGCAAAAGCTCGGCGGGCGTCTGTTTTTTCAAGGACAGAAGGATCTCGGGAGCAATGTTGCCGACCTGCGAGACGCCTTCCGCCACAGCGCTCTTGTGATCCTCCGGCAGGATAAATTCCTCCAGGGTCTCTTCGGTCCAGTTGTCGGTTACCGTTAGACGAACCTGAAAAGGCCCGACGCCGGTCTTTTTAAAGTGGATATCATGGAGGGTGCCGAAGCTGTCATCGCCAAACCCCGGAACGAGAGAGCCTTCGGTAAAGACACCGTCTGCGGATGTGCTGATCTCCCAGCGGCGGTCCAGCTGATCGCCGTCGGTAGTGCTGCCGTCAGATACGGTGATCTTTGCATCGTTGGAGCCGATCTGGCGGTAATAGACATCGGAAAGCAGGATCTCCGCCAGAGGCGGCAGATCAGGCACCACGGTAAAATCGGCTGAAACGCTGTCTTTATGGCCGCGACTGTCTTCGGCGGTGATCTCGTAGGTAAATTCTCTCGTATCGGAAAACTTGGTAAGAAAAGCCAGCTGCACCGACAGCATATAATCGGTAGAGCCGGTATCTGCCAGGCTGCGGCATTTGATATGCTCGCTCAGCTGCACCGAAGAAGAAGGATCCCTGCCGGTCCGGACTGCGGTGATGGCTTCACCCGTTTGCCTGTCGCGGATGCAGATGTGCAGCGATTCGATGGGATGCAAAGGGCTCTGGGCCACGGTCACATCCAGGGTCTGCTTGCGGTTTTCCTTCTGCACCCCGCCCAGGATGGCCTGAATCGAAGGCGTTGCCCTGATCTCGATATTTTTGGTATCGGAATCGGAGGCATCGCCGGCTGTCACCCGCAGGGTGACGGGATAGGTTCCCGCTTTGTCGTAGATCAGCTTGTCGGTGAGATAGCCCTGGCGACTGCTGTACGAAGCGCCGGGGGCGGAAAAGGTGTTTTCGGCATCCCCTTGGGCATAGGCCCAGGTCAGATTGACCGGTTCTCCGTTTTTTTCGATGCGGGAATCGTCATCGGCCAGCACCTCGTGGCCCTCATAGGAAACGGCAGGAAGATCCAGCTGGGCCATGACGGCCCAAAGGTCGTCTTCCGGGGCAGGCGCATCGGGGTCTGCGGGAGCGGAAGGGTCGCCGGGATCGGAGGGATCCGGCGGCGTTGCAGGGCCGCCCCCGATGGGAACGGTGACCGTCTCCATGGTGGGAAAGACCTCGGTCAGCACCTGATAGTCGTATTGCACCTGCATGATATAGCGAAAGGAATAGCCTACCGCGCCGCCGCCTTCGTAGACGCTTTGGGAGGCGCCGATGCGAAGGCCGTCGGTATCGTAAGACCGCTCGGTAAAGCCGTCGGTGATGCGGATCTTGCCGCCGGGCTTTAAGGCGCCCCCCTCATCCAGCATGGTGAAGTCGGCATAGCCGGCCTTAGGCAGCTGGGGGTCGGCATAATAGAAGCTGGCAGAGGCCTGCCCCAGCTTTTCCCCGTCCTTATAGACGGCCCACAGGTTGAAGCCCCGGGATTCGTCGAGGAGGAAGATGTCACTAGGCCCATCATAATCGAAATAGGTATATAGATCATCACTCGATACACCGAAATCGAATTTCGGAATAGCAGAGAACTTCACAACAGAATCCCCCACAGACGGGAAATCGACGACAATGGACGCCTCGTCGATCAGCTCATTATTGTGGATGTGCTTGGGGGAGACGCTGATATTCGTCAAACGGCCTTTATCCAATGCCTTTTTCACATCATCTGGCATGGGCACGGAGAAAGATAGCTGCATCTTAAGGGATTCCAGATATTTAGTAATACCACCGTAAATATCTACACGGGAATCGTCTACGACCGTACCCGCCGCACCCAGCTTCCAGCTGCCGGTGCTGCTGTGCCACACGTCATAGTGGGTCTCGCAGTTGGCATAGGAGGTCTTGTCCTTCCATACGTAATAATGGATATTGCCGCTGCTGTCAGTGCTTTTCTCATCGTAGGAGGGAAGCACCTGAAAGATGTAATAGTTGTTGGTGCCGTCGGTCTCCATCCCAACGAAGATGCGGGAAGAAGGATCGGCTGCGGCATAGGAAAATATACCCTGCGGCACCGCTGTTGTCAGCAGCACGATGCAGAGAATAAAGGAAAGGATCTTTTTCATATCGAAAGCCCTCTTTTAGTCCCAATGGCGGAAGCTGGGAGCCACATAGAATTCTTCGGTATAGGATTCTCCATTAAAGCCGGCGATGATGCGGAAAAAGTCGGGGTTTCCTTCATTATCTTTCCAGATCTGATAGGTAGTGGCGCCAAACAAGCCGGTCCGAGGTCTTTCGTTGATGGAAAGTGTAACGCTGATGGCTTTATCTTCCAACGTACCTCCGATACCTGTGATCTCCGTTTTGACCGATTTCGCCTTGCGGATCTCCGGCCAGTACTCCGGATGGATGCCCACTCCTTTTGTATTACCATAACCATAAATACC
>JABUTE010000173.1 GCA_021443825.1 Bacillota bacterium | reverse complement strand
GCGATCTGCCATCGGACCTACCGCTGCTCTGGCTGCACTTCGTTTGTCAATCGCAGGGTCAGGTCTCGAACCCGTATGAGCTCCACGGTGATCGACCGCGGCTGACCTGCGAAACCGGTTCCTACTTCGCCATCAGCTTTGCGATCAGGCTGCTGAACTGAGCCGGGTCTTCGATGTCCAGGCCACTGATCAGCCGGGCGTTATGATAGAGCAGTCTGCAGAAGTCTGCAAACGCCTCACCGCCCTCTGCATGAAGCGCCTTCAGCTTTTCACAGACAGGACTGTTCAGATTGATCTCCAGCACCAGCTGGGCCTTTACCCGCTCTTCGGCACCGGGCATCTGGTTCAGGGTACGCTCCATGGAGGCCGAGATGACGCCCTCATTGGAGATGCAGGCCGGGTGCCCCTTCAGACTGGTGGTAAAGCGCACATCGGCAACAGCGTCTGCCAGCGCCTCCTTGACCGCGGTCAGAATGTCGGCGGCGCTTTCGTTTTCTTTCTTTAAGGCTTCTTTTTCTTCGTCGGTAAGCAGGTCGGGCGCCTCGCTGCAGATATTGCAGAAGGTCTTTTCCTGATACTCGCCCAGCATATGCAGAGCGAATTCGTCTACCTCGTGGGTCAGATAAAGCACCTCATAGCCCTTGTCAATGGCAGCCTCCACCTGGGGCAGCATGCGGATCTGGCTGTCTGACATGCCGGGGGCATAGAATATCTGGTCCTGGCCGTCCTTCATGCGCAGCACGTATTCCTTCAGGGTCGTCTGCTTATCTTCGAAGGAAGATCTGAACAGCAGCAGATCCTGCAGCAGCTCTTTGTGTGTGCCGTAATCGTTATAGACGCCGAACTTCAGCTGGGGACCGAAGGCCTCGTAGAACTTCTCGTAGTTTGCCCGGTCTTTTGTCAGCATATCGGAAAGCTTAGATGCGATCTTGCTTTCCAGATTTTTGGCGATCAGCTTCAGCTGCTTATCGTGCTGCAGCATCTCGCGGGAAATATTCAAAGAAAGATCGGGGCTGTCGACGATGCCCTTTACGAAGCTGAAATGATCAGGCAGCAGGTCGGCGCATTTGTCCATGATCATGACGCCGCTGGAATAGAGCTGCAGACCCTTTTCGTATTCCTTCGTATAGTAATCGTAGGGCGCGCGGGAGGGGATGAACAGCAGCGACTGGTATTCCACCCTGCCCTCTGCCTTCTGACGGATGGTCAGCAGCGGCTTTTCGAAATCGTAATACTTTTCGCTGTAGAACTTGTTGTATTCCTCTTCGGTGACATCCTTTTCCGGACGCTTCCACAGGGGAACGATGCTGTTGAGCACCTTATCCTCCAGCACGCTTTCGTATTCATCCTCGCTGCCCTCCTTCAGGCGGCTGGTGCTGCAGAGCATCTTGATGGGATAGCGGATGTAATCGCTGTATTTTCTGATCAGATTGCGGATCTGGTATTCCTCCAGAAAATCGCTGTAGCGGTCGTCCTCCGTATCCTCCTTCAGATGGAGGATCACCGTCGTACCGGCCTTTTCGCGAGTCGCCGGCGTAACGGTATAACCGCTGGCACCCTCCGATTCCCAGAGATTGGCCTCTTCGCTGCCGTAGGCACGGGAGAGGACCTTGATGTTATCGGCCACCATGAAGGCAGAATAAAAGCCGACGCCGAACTGACCGATCACATCGATGTCGCCGCTCTTTTCTTCCAGCTGCTTTTTAAATTCCAGCGAGCCGCTTTTGGCGATGACCCCCAGATTGCTCTCCAGCTCGGCCGCCGTCATGCCGCAGCCGTTGTCTTCCACCGTCAGGGTGCGACCCTTTTTGTCGGGAATGATGCGGATCTCGTAGGGACCCTGCTCCTTTGCGATGGAGGTGTCAGTCAGCGAGCGGAAATGGAGCTTGTCGATCGCGTCGCTGGCATTGGAAATGATCTCGCGAAGAAAGATCTCCTTATGTGTATAGATGGAATTGACCATCATGTCCAGAAGCTTTTTGGATTCTGCCTTAAATTGTTTTTTTGCCATGATTGATGCCTTTCTGAATGCCTGCACCATCACCGAAGACGGCTCTTTGCGGTTCGTTCCGGTCAGCGGGCCCGCCCTCCTGTGATGCATTTTAACTAGAAATGTTATATCACATAAAATTAGCACTCGTCAATCGCGAGTGCTAACAATTCACAAAGTCTTCAATATAAGAGAAATCGGGCAGCCGCCGCGCCTGACGGAAAAAAAGGCCTGCCCTACAGCATATCCATCAGGCCGCGAAGACCGCGGGTCTCATAGATATTTTTATAATAGGCGACCTCATCCTTGATCAGCTCGTCGATGACCTTCATGCCCAAAAGCTCTACGGGAGCCTTGTCATCGGTCATCCGGTAGGGCCCGGGCTGGTAGGCGGTAAGCTGCGACGAAACGGTCTGCATCAGCTGCTGCAGATCGCTGTCAGGCTCTGCCTGCACCCCGGCGTCAAAGACTTCCAACGCCGAAGGGTCGCAGAAGGCATACAGCTCCCGGTTGGTGGAGCCGGTCACATCTGCCGTATAGATGCAGGGAAATACCTGCGAAATGGTATCGGCCAGATACTGGTTGATGTTGCCCTCGGCGGTGCCCTTCATATTCATGTTGACCACCATGACGCCGCCCTCCTTCAGGTGGTCTCTGACAAGGGTAAAGAACTCCACGGTCGACATCTGAAAGGGAATGGTGATATCCTGATAGGCATCCACCATGATCACATCGAAGCAGCCGTCTGCCGCGTTAAGATAGGCGCGGCCGTCGTAGGTGGTCACGTTCACATCCTCCGGAAGCGCAAAATATTCCCGCGCCAGCCGGGTGATCTTTTCGTCGATCTCCACCCCCTCCAGCCTTACATCGCCGAAATACCGGCGGCACTGGGTCGCAAAGGTGCCTGTGCCGTTGCCCAGGATCAGAATATCGAAGGACTCCTTTTCGCGCACCCCGGCCATCAGCGGCGCCGCCATGGCATAGTCGTAGTACATGCCGGTGAGAGCCTTTTCTTTCATATAGACCGACTGCACCCCGAAGAGCACATTGGTGGAAAGGATCACCTCGTCTTCTGTTTCCGAGACCTGCAGATAGTTGTAGATCGATTCGCCCTCGTAGGTGAGGCCGTCGGTCCAGAAAGCAAAGCTGTTGTCATGGCCGAGAAGAATGCAGGCAAGAAAAACAGCAACGGCTGCGATCAGCTTCCCGGCCTTCTTAAAATTTCCCTTTTCCGAGAGAAAATAGACGGCTGCCAGTGCCAGCAGAATACCGCCAAAGATGAGAAAGGTAACGGAGGTGCCCACGGCGGGGATGCTGATAAAGGTGGGAACAAAGGTACCGATGATGCTGCCGATGGTGTTGGAGGCGTTGAGCCTGCCTACGACGCGGCCGCTGCCGTCGAGGCTGTCCACCGTGAATTTGACCAGCGACGGGGTAACGGTTCCCAGAAGAAACAGGGGAAACACGAAGATCACCATGCAGGCGGCAAAGCCGGCAAAGACCAGGTAGCTGCTGCTCACCGTAAAAATGACCAGGGCGGAAATGGCAAGAATGATGTATTTGCCCACCACCGGGATCAGAGCGATCCAAAGGGCGGCGAAGAGGATCCTGCCGTACAGCTTGTCCGGATCGGGATCCTTATCGGCCATCTTTCCCCCGTAGAGGTTGCCCAGGGCCATGGCGATCATGATGGTTCCGATGATGATGGTCCAGACGATCTGCGAGGAGCTGAAATAGGGCGCCAGCAGGCGGCTCGCCCCAAGCTCCACCGCCATGACGCTCATGCCGGCAAAGAACTCGGTGAGATAAAGAAACAGCTTGTTTTTCAGGATGGGATGCTCGCGTTTCATTGCGCTTCCTTTCTGCAGGCGGCTGCCCTGCTGCCATCGCCGCCGTTTCGTTGGTATGTTCTATTTCGGGGCGGCAGCAGCGCCCCTTCCTGCGGTCCATTTCAAAGAGATCCCTGCCTGCGGGTCGGGAGGAAGCTCCAGCCCGTAGACCCGGGCCACGGCATCGCCGACCCGAAGGGTGCAGGCAGCCAGCTCGCTGCGATGCAGCCTTACGGAGGTGCCAAAGCTTTCCGCAGACAGAAAGCCGCAAGGGGAAAGGTCCGGTCTTTGCAGCCGGTAGATATAGCGCTGCTCTTCTGCGCCGTCTGCGATGCGAAGACACAGGTCGCCCCGAAGGTCAAGCAGCCAGGTGCAGCTGCCCTTTCGGTCGTTCGGAAGGGCAAAGCAGTCTGCCAGATCGCCGCTTTCGATGATGCCGGCGCCCTGATACCAGCCGTCTTCTTCTTCCTTCAAAATCAGAATGGGCATGCCCAGCTGCTGCTTCATTTCGCTTTGCTGAAAGGCCAGGCAGCGCTCGTTGGCTGCAAAGAACCAGGCTTTTCGCTCTTCCTCGCCGGCATAGGGCATATCCTCCTCCATGACCGTGCGGTATTCTTCGTAATCCGGCTCGCTGGTCCAGATGATGATTTCTTTGGTATTCATGTTTGTTCTCCCGTCTTTTGGTTCTGCTGAAAGAGATGGGCGCGCCTTGCGGAACAGGTACCGTCCGCTTTGTTGGCATCAGTATATTTCACGCCCCTCTGTCTGTAAATAGAACGGGAGGATATTGAGACTATTTTGAGACTCCTC
>JABUTE010000016.1 GCA_021443825.1 Bacillota bacterium | reverse complement strand
GGAAAGCATCATCCGGATAACGATAGGCGCTCCGAACACCGAGGTGACCGTGCCGATAGAAAGCTCGGTGGGCGCAAAAGCGGTGCGAGCAATCAGATCGCAGAGAAGGCAGAACAGAGCGCCGCACACAAAGCAGGTGGGAATCACAAGCTCCGGCCGGGAGCTTTTTAAAAGGGCACGGCTGATGTGGGGGACCGCGATGCCCACAAAGGAAATAGGGCCGGCCAGTGCCGTAACGACGCCGGACAGCAGGCTGGAGATCAGGATGATCAGAAAGCGCACCCGGCGAAGAGAGATGCCGATACTTTTCGCATACGCTTCGCCCAGAGCATAGGCGCCCAGAGGCTTGCACAAAAGCATGGCCGCAGCCGTACCCAAAAGGGCAAACAGTGCCGCCGTGCCCACATCGGCCCAGCTTGCGCCCGAAAAAGAACCCATAGACCAGTGGGTCAGATTGACCACATCGTGCTCGCTGGCAAAGGTGACGCAAAGATCTGTCACGGCGCTGCAGATGTAGCCCATCATGATGCCGATCACAAGAAGCACCGGCATCTGACGTATCCGGCGGGAAAAGAGCAGCACCACAGAGGTGATGAGAAGAGCTCCCCCAAAGGCAGACAGCACCAAAGTACCGGAGCCAAGGCCTCCCAGCCAGGGCGCCAGCAGGATCAGGGTAACGGCGACGGTCATCTTCGCGCCGGAGGAGATGCCCAGAACGAAGGGCCCTGCGATGGGATTGCGGAAAAAGACCTGCAGCAGATAGCCGGAGACCGACAGAGCGCCCCCCAGCAGCATAGACAGCAGCATGCGGGGAAGACGGATCTTAAACAGGATCTGGCTTTCGGCAGAAGCGTTGATCACAGCCTGCAGCTCTTCGGCGCAGGAGCCCTTTGAAAACAGGCCGGCAAAAGCGTATCTGGTGAAAGAACCCAGCAGCGAACAGATCTGACCGCTGCCGATGGGCACCGAGCCGGTATTTACGTTCAGGACTACCCCCGCGGCCAGCAACGCCAGCAGCAGAAGCAGAACGAAGACAAACCGGCGAAGATCTCCGAAAGCCGGGTCGTGTTTTTTCATGGCACTCCTCCTTTTCTTCTACTTGTAAAAATGCAAAGTGACGTCCTCTTCGGGACGTCAGTTTATTGGAGCCGGTACAGATAGGAAAGCTCGGTCATATGGTCTGCCTGGCCGGAAAAGATCATGCGAAAGGAGCGGATCATTTCTCCCAGACAGGTGGATTCCTGGAACATGTTCTGCTCTGTACACCAGACATTGCCCTCCTTTACGGCTTTCAGATCCTTCAGCAGAGGCGCTTTTTCCAGCAGCTGCGCGAGGCTGGCTACCCCTCCGGTCAGGGTGCTGTTATAGATGATATAGTCGGCATCCCGGGCGGTTTTGAAAAAGGTCTCCATTTCGATGGTCTGGGTGCCGGTGGCAGAGGCGGGATCCCCCAGATCCGAAAAGATATATTCACCCCCGGCGATGGCGATCATGCGGCTGATATAGTCGCTGCTCTTTCGGGCGACCACCTTGCCGGCAGAGGTGATGGTAAAAAAAGCCACGGTCCTGCCGGTGGGCTCTTCCTCCATGACCTGCTCCATCAGTCGCACCTGCTCCTGAAACAGGGCGTCCGCCTGCTCTTCCTTGTCCAGCAGTGCTCCGTAGAAGCGGATCCATTCCGTTCTTCCCAGCGGGTGGGATTCATAGCCGGAATGATCGATGATCACAGCGATGCCCAGCTCCGTCAGCTTTTCCGCCACATCGGATGCATGGTTGATCATGGTGGATTCAATGGCCGCAGGGCACCCGCCTGCAAGCAGCATCTCGTAATCCGGCTCGCTGTATTTTCCGGCAAAGACGATGCTGCCCTCCTCCATGGCGGTGCGGGCGTTTTCGATGTACCAGTCCTGAGCGCGGGTCCCGGAAAAGCGGATGCTTTCCATCCCGTCCAGCGCGTCGAACAGACACATGCTGGCGGTGGCCGCCAGGTAGAGGTCTTCGATGGGCTGCTGCAGAACAGCGATATCGCTGTCAAGGCCCTCCGGCGCCGTCTTTGCGGCAGGAACCACCAGGAACCGGTCTTCGCCGGCAACGGTCAGAAGCTTATAGCCACCCTCGTAATACTCCACGGAAAACTGATCGGCATAGAGCAGCTTCATGGAGCCTTCCTTTTGAAGCCTCTGAAGTCCGGCCGGCTCCGTTTGCCGGGGGGTGCAGCCGGTCAGCAGCACCAGCAGCAGAAGAGCAAGTACGGCACCAGACTTTTTCATTGGGACTCCTTTACGGTGCTGCTGTCAAAGCGCAGAGTGTAATCGATCACATGGGGAGTGCTCATGGCACTGGTCTGAGCCTGAATGGGAAGGTCTGCATCCATCGTTACGGGGATGCGGAAGGTAGAGCCCGGGTCTCTGGTGACAGGCTCGTATTGCACCTCGCCCAGCTTCATCCAGTCGTAGTTGCTGCTGCTGAAGACTACCAGAGCCCAGAAGGCTCCCGTCTCGTCCTGCTCCAGGATGCAGGGAGAGGCCACCGAGGTCTTTCCCGAGCCGCCGGAAAGGACCACCTCGACAGTCATTCCATCTGACGGCTGCCCCAAGGGGCTGCTTTCTGCTTCTTCCTCATACGGCTTTGCATCCGAAACGCAGACCTTGTGATCGTACCAGGTTCCCTTCTTTCCCACCAGCGCGCAGTCGAACTCCGTATCCAGCGCAGGAACGGGAATATCGAAGCCATTGACCTCTTCGGTGATGCCGTCGCTGTAGGTGACCTGATCGGTGGTGGGCATCAGCCGGCCGGCTTCGTCTTGTTTTGCCGCTTCGGCAAGTCCCGGATACAGCTGCAGGATCCCTGTTCCCGCAAGCGAAACGTGGATGGTCATTTCACCGTTTTGTACGGTGAGAACACCTCGGCCGCGGCAGGCCTCATTAACATGAAACATGGAGCTGTCGGTATCGAAGTTTGCCGTATAGATGCCGTCCTCCAGGGGACATGCTGCCTGCTCCGCTGCAGGACTCTCCGCAGCCCTCTCGCTCTTCTGACCGCAGCCGGTCAGAAGAGCCGAAAGAACAGCGAGAGTCATCATAACAGAGATGATCTTTTTATACATTCTCGTTGATTCCTCTTAGATTGCTATTGATGTTACTTTGCCTGGAGCGTTCCTATTTGCCGATCACAGCGGCACTGTGGTCTACATAGAGCGCCTGAATTTCTTCCAGGCAGCCAAGGCCCTCGATCTGGCATTCGACGCAGGTAAAGGCCCCGGAGGCTTCGAACAGGGACTTCCAGGAATCCTCATCGTCTCCTGCCATGTCGTTGTTGGCATGATCGCCGGCAACCACCATCAGCGGCCGAAGGATGACCTTCTCATAGCCGGCGTTCCGAACAGCCTCGATCACCGCCTCGCAGGAGGTGGATTCGGGCTCTCCCTCGACCGTACCGATGAAGGCATTGGCATAGCCCAGGGCTTCCATCTGCGTCTGCATCTGCGGATAAGTCACCTTTGCCGTATGGGAGGTACCGTGACCCATGAAGACAAGAGCGGTATCGGATGATACGCATTCCGCGGCGGAGCCGAAGCCGGCAGCCTTTGAAGTTGCTTCGTACAGGATGCGGCAGACCGCCTCCTTATCGCCGTTGACATCGCTGCCGGAGGCACCGACAGGTCCGAGAAGAGGTTCCGCTACGGTGATCGATGCGATCTTTTCGCGGTAGGCCTCGACCGTTTCCATCAGCTCGTCATATTCCGCGCCGTGCATCAGATGCGTTGGCTGGATCACCAGGTTCTCGACGCCATTGGCGACGGCTCTTTCCATAGCCTGCTCCATATTGTCGATCTTCATGCCGTCACGGGCCTGTACATGATTGATGATGATCTGGGCCGTAAAGGCTCTGCGCACCGACCAGTCCGGGAAGGCCTTCTGCATGGCATCCTCGATGCCTTTGATGTCCTGCACGCGGCTGTCGTTAAAGGAGGTGCCGAAGGATACCACCAGCAGCTCATTCTTTCCGATGCCGTCTTCGTTTCGGGTGTCGTCCAGGGAGGCATCTCCGGTGTCTCTTCCGAAATAATCGGGATCGGCCTCTTCTCCTTCGACCAGCTGTTTCTGCTCATCGGTGAGGGCATCCCAGGCCTTTTTGGCTGCCTCGCACTGCGCGTCGGTATCTTCTGTGCGGCGCTGTACGTAGATGTCGTCGATGAGCCGGGCCACCTCAGCTGCGGCCTGTCTGTTCTGCTCTTCCTTCGTCTTTGCAGGCTCTTTGCTGCTGCCGCAGGCAGCCATGGAAAGAAGCATGCATACGGCCAATAGGATCGCGATAGGTTTTCTGTTCATTTTTTCTTTTTCCTCCATATTACTGAAATGAAACGGTAAGTTCCGGGGAAAAGAAATGGCGGCGAGGCAAGGCAAACAAAAAACGGCAGCCAAAGCTGCCGCATCCGTTTTTTTGCGTCGCAAATGCACATTTCTCCTGACTCGGGAGCATGATGCATACCGTTCAGCAGGTCTCCTGACTTTCGGCGTAACAGAGTCTGATGCCTTCTCAGATGGCTCCAATGGCATGCTTTCGCTTTCAGGCTCCCGTCCGATCACAGTGGCGGTACCGTTCCGGGCTTTCACCGGATTCACTATTCTCCGCAGCTGCCTTGTGTTGCGGCAGAAGCGGCACTGAACGATGGATTACTCAATCGTTATCGTACTCATTTTTTC
>JABUTE010000055.1 GCA_021443825.1 Bacillota bacterium | reverse complement strand
ATATTGGTCTTGCCCTGGGCATCCTCGAAAATACGAAGTCCGCATAGCTTTTTCACCAGCTTATCGGCGATCTCCTTCGTATCGCTGTGACAGATGCCGATGAGCACGAGAAAGCCTTTATCGATGGAGCCGCATACGGCACCGTCTACCCGGACCGACGCCCGGGAAACCCGTTGGATCACAAATCTCATTTATTTACCTCGCTTTTGCATGTTTTTTCTCATACACAGCCATTATACTGCAGAAAAGCCCCCCGGCAAAAGGATTTGCTGAAAACCTTTCTTTTCTTTCAATAATATAGCAGGGCGCAATTGTGATACACATAGTAAAGTGATAAAATACAAATACTTATACTGCATTTCCTGTGCTTCTGAAAAGAAGACCGAAAGGACGAAAAAATGAAATTTTCCGAAATGACCTATACCCGGCCGGATGCCGAGGCACTGAAGGCGGCCCTGCAGCAGCTTTCCGACGAACTGAAGACTGCCGAAAGCTATGCACAGGCAAAGACTGTATTTCTGAAGATCGAAGAGCTGGCATCGGATTTTTCCTCCGATGCGACCCTGGCTCAGATCCGCCACAGCATCGACAGCCGCGACCCCTTCTACACGCAGGAGAACGATTTCTGGAACGAGATCGGACCTGAGCTGGAGGAATATACCCAGAAGATCAATCAGAGCCTGTTGGAAAGCCCCTTCCGCAGCGAATTCGAAAAGGAATTCGGCAAGCTGCTCTTCACCAATACCGAGATCAGCCTGAAGTGCTTTTCACCTGCCATCATCCCTTTGCTGCAGCAGGAAAACAAGCTGGTCGATGAATACGAGGTGTTGATCGCAAAGGCAAAGGTCGCTTTCGAAGGGAAGGAATATACCATTCCCCAAATGGGGCCCTTTAAGACCGATGCAGACGACGATCGCCGCCTGGCAGCCTGGAAGGCAGAGGCAGGCTGGTATAAAGAAAACCAGCCTGCGTTGGACCGCATCTACGACGAGCTGGTGCACCTTCGCGACGAAATGGGCAAGACTCTCGGCTACGGCGGCTTCACACCTCTTGGCTATTACCGCATGGGAAGAAACTGCTATACAAAAGAAGACGTGGAAAATTTCCGCACCGCAGTAGTAAAGTATCTGGTTCCCGTAGCCGATAATATCTATAAGGCCCAGGCACAGCGTCTTGGCAGAGAATATCCCTTAAGCTTTGCCGATGCCGCCCTGCAGTTCCGTTCCGGAAACGCCCGTCCCCAGGGCAGCGCCGATCAGATCCTGGTCCACGGAAAAAAGTTCTACGAAGAGCTGAGCCCTCAGACCGGGGAATTCTTCAATGCCATGCTGGACAACGAGCTGATGGATGTTCTGTCGAAGGAGGGAAAGCAGGGAGGCGGCTACTGCACCGAGATCACCCGCTACAAGACGCCCTTCATCTTTGCCAACTTCAACGGAACCCAGGGCGATGTGGAGGTGGTCACTCACGAAGCAGGCCATGCCTTCGCCGCATGGATGAACAAGGACCGCATTCCCCTCGACTATCATTGGCCTTCTTTAGAGGCCTGCGAGGTCCATTCCATGTCCATGGAATTCTTCGCCCACCCATGGACGGAGGGCTTCTTCGGAAAGGATACCGATAAATATCTCTACAGTCATCTGTCGGGCGCACTTACCTTCATTCCCTACGGCTGTCTGGTCGATCACTTCCAACATTCCGTTTACGAAAAGCCGGCCATGACCCCCGAGGAACGCCACGCCGAATGGAAGCGGCTGCTTGCCGTCTACATGCCCTGGATGCGGCTGGACGGCGACATCCCCTTCTACAGCGAGGGACAGGGCTGGCAGAGACAGTCTCACATCTACAGTGCCCCCTTCTATTACATCGACTATTGCCTTGCCCAGACCGTATCGCTGCAGTTCTGGGCCATGATCGAGAAGGACCTGCCCACCGCCTGGAGCCACTACATGGCCTATACCGTGCAGGGCGGCAGCGAGACCTTTACCGACCTGCTGAAGAACGCCGGCATGAAGAGCCCCTTCGAAGAGGAGACTCTGAAGGAAGTCTGTGAGGCTGCCAATGGCTGGCTGAAAGAAAGGAGCAACGACCCATGCTTAAAGTGATCGGACTGGGCGACAACGTGGTCGATCAGTATTTGAGCCTTGAGACCATTTTTCCCGGCGGCTGCGCACTGAACTTTGCCGTCTATGCCTCCATGCTGGGCAAGGATGCCTCGTACATGGGCGTTTTCGGCGATGATTTTCCGGCACAGGTCGTTCAGAATGCGCTGAAGAACCATAACGTTGCCTATCCCCGCTGCCGCTTTACCAAAGGGGAAAACGGCCGCGCCCAGGTTACGCTGGTCGACGGCGACCGGGTATTCGTAAAAAGCAACAAGGGAGCCCCCATGCGCCACAACCCCTGGCAGTTCGACCGGGAGGATCTGGAATACCTGAACGGCTTCGATCTGATCCATGTGAGCTGCTTCAGCCATATGGAAGATCACATGCATCTTCTGAAAGACCTGAAGCCCTTCGTCAGCTACGATTTTGCCAATTACTATACCGAAGAGCTGCTGGCAAAGATCTGCCCCTGCATCGATTATGCCATCGTATCGTGCTCCAAAATGAGCCTGCACGAGGTCGAAGTCTTTGCAGAGCATATCCACAGCCTGGGCTGCCCCATGGTAGAGGCCAGCATGGGCAGCGAGGGAGCTGTTCTTTTCTGCGGCGGCAAGCTGTATCGCCAGCCGGCCCATAAGGTCGATGCCCTCGATACCCTGGGCGCCGGCGATGCCTTTTTGACCGCCTTTCTCACCGCTTATCTGGACGAAAGCCTGCCGGGCGAAACGGTAGATGAAAAGATCGTCCGAAGCCTTGATCACGCCGCCGAATTTGCAGCCGGTATCTGCATGGTGCACGGCGCCTTCGGCGAAGGAGAGCATTATACCAACACCGATCTTGAGGATCCCAACGCATAAATCGGATCGTTCTTTCAATTTGCAGTCGCAAGCTGCCCGCGGGCAATCACTGCCCGTGAGCAGCTTTAAATTCATTTTCATCATATTTTGTCAGTTTTATATAGAATGTTCACGCCTGCATATGTTATACTGAACATGTCTATTTTTTATCATACCCTTTCTTTTCGTTATTATCCCAAATAAGCGGTGCATATATGGATCATGATAATCTGTCAAAGGTGGCCTTTTGCTGTTATTTTCTTGTGGTTCTGTGTACGATCCTGTTTTTGATCATTCCTATGAGTCGTCCGGAAGAACAGATCCTTCCCGATCGGTGCACGATCGTCGATACCCTGTCCTGGGAAACGGCGAGCGGCGTGTGCGGAACGACCCGATTTCCCGCGACGATCGAGACAGACGGCTTTGAACCTGTCACCTACCGGATGACCCTTCCGGACAACATCAAAGACAACGAGTGGATCTGCCTTCTGACCCATTCGAGCTTTGAGCTGCGCATCAACGGAGAAGTGCGAAAAGAGTTCAACGAAAACACCGTCGGAATTTCCGGAAGCATCGAAAAATCCGCCTATCTTTTCTGCGAGCTCACCGAAGAAGATGCCGGCGCTCCGGTCGAGCTCCGGCTGCAGAGCACCTTTGCAGCCAACGGCACCATGCGTCCTGTCTATCTGGGCGATGCCTACAGCATCGTCTATAACCTTCTGCACAACAATCTTCTTCGCTATGCCGGAATCATCAGTCTGTTCGTCATCTCGCTGATCGCGATCGTGTTCGGGCTGTTCATCTCCGCAGGGCGCCGCAAGCCGGCCAACATCATTTTTTTCGGCATCGGCATCCTGCTGGTCAGCTTATGGCTGCTGACAGACGATTTCATCTATCCCATCGTTTTTCCCGTCACCTATGTAGACGGCATCTGTTCGTTCCTGTTCGGCGTGCTTTCCCTCTACCCCTTCATGCTCTATGTCGACCACCTGCAGGAGCATCGCTATCACTCGTTCTACCGGTGGCTTGAGGTCCTGTCTCTGATCCACTTTATTCTGGTCTGCATTGCCAGGTTCGGGCTCCGGCTTTATTTATCTGCCAACCTTTTATGGTTCAGCCTTCCACTCCTCTTTCTCGCGATCCTCTGGGCACTGCCCATCGTGACCGACATCTTCTATAAGAGGATCGACAAATATCGTTATATCGTCTGGGGGCTTGTGCTTCTGCTGTGTTTCGCGTCTGCAGATATCATTCTGATGGCTCTTCCCATCGAACGGACCGACGGCAATCTGATCCTGATGGGATTATATATATTCTCCATGTCAGCGCTGCTGCAGCAGATGAACGATTCCAAAGAGCTCTTCCAGAAACTGGATAAGCAGACCCGGCACATCGATAATGTCCAAAAGCAGAACGAAAAGCTTGCGCTGCGAGCCCATACGGATCCGCTGACAGGGCTGTATAATACAGAATATCTGAAAACAGCCGTTGCGGAACGGATCTCGAAAAAACCGCAGGGTGTGCTGCTTCTCTTTGACCTTGATAATTTTAAATACATCAACGATACCTTCGGCCATTACGAAGGAGACCGGGTATTGATCGCCTTTGCGAAGGCGCTGAAAAAGACCTTCCGCCGCGAGGATATCGTCTGCCGCATGGGCGGAGATGAATTCATGGTCTATATGAGCGGCTATGCCAACGACGATCTGGTGCACAACAAGCGTCACCTGATCCTGGACTATGTCAAGAACGATCCCCAGATGGCCGCCTATTACAAATC
>JABUTE010000080.1 GCA_021443825.1 Bacillota bacterium | reverse complement strand
TTGGGCTCGCGCTCTGCGATGCCGGCGGCATATTCCACCTCGTGAAGCAAAATGTCAGCACCCTTTGCCCAGGGGATCATCGATTCCATCGGGCAGGTGTCGCCGCTGATCACGACGGTCTTGTCGTCCGTTTCGAATTTATAGGCATAGCACTCCAGCGTGCCGTGGCTGACCGCAAGGGCCGAGACCCGCACCCGGTCATCCTCATAGACCGTGCCCTCGCCGATCTCCGTGACATCTACCCGGTAGCCCTCTTCGTTGGCCTTTTCAAAGCCGTTGATGCGAAAGTCGATATCTACCCGATAGGCATCCTGCAGGCAGCGGGTCATATGGGCAAGACCTTTGGGCCCGAACACCTGCAAAGGCTCCTTTCGCTCCAGCACCCAGGGCGTCAGGATCAGATCAGCATAGCCTGCCGTATGGTCGGAATGCAGATGGGTGCAGAACGCCCTTGTGAGCAGGTCGGGACGCAATTCATCCACCCCTTTGAAATAGGCTTTGGAGGCCTGGCGCACCACGCCGGGACCAAAATCCACCAGATAGGCGCGGCCTTCCACTACCACCGCCGACGACGGCCCGCCGGCATTGGGGCAGGCATTGGGCGTTCCCGTGCCAAGAAGCACCAGTTTCGTTTCCATAGGGAGTCTCCTTTCGGGGAAAATCTTAAAGTATTTTATCACCGGCGTCTGTGAGAGAAAAGGGGCATTTTTCAGATGTCAGAAAAACGGCAGGCTCGGTTAGAAGAGGCTCTGATCAGCATTTCCTTCAGCCAGTCGGTAATTTGCCCGAGTATGCTTTCCAAATCAAAGTCCTCCTTTGGTACCGTCAATAATCTTTCGCAATTTTAATTTTGAATATATGCTGCCGTTTTACCGAATAGTAAGCGGCATCTTGCCGAATGCATCGCACTCATGCTGCGAATACACATTGGTGAAAATGCCCTGCAACTTCGATCAACGGCAGCACAAAACAGTTCTTTGCTAACTGAATATTGTAATTAAGTTTAGAACTCTATGATCTCACCGTCTTCGGTGATCATCATTGATGTTAAATGTGCCATGTTCAGGTAACGTTTTGTTCCCCATTCATGACCGGCGACATAACGCAGCCTTGCGCAAACAAGCATCAGCGCAGACTCCCCATCAGGAAACGTTCCGACGACCTTTGTTCTTCGCTTGATCTCTCGGTTCAGGCGTTCAAGAGTATTGTTCGTTCTGATCCTGCTCCAATGTTCAGTTGGAAAATTCATATAGGTAAGCGTCTCATTTACGGAGTCTTCAATCTTTGCAGCCGCTTTGCTCAGTTTCATTTTGTGAAGCTTTTCTGCTACAGAATGGGCCTTTTCCATTGCCGCATCATGGTCTTCCTGTGCATGGATAGCCTTGAGCATCTTGACCACTTCACGTGTCTTCTGCCTAGGTACAACAGACATGACATTTCGATAAAAATGGACAATGCAGCGTTGATATTTTGCCTTTGGAAAGACCTGCGCAATGGCTTCATTCATACCAAGGGCTTTGTCTCCGATGATGAGCTGAACTCCTGACAGACCGCGTTCCTTAAGCCATACGAAGAAGCTCTTCCAACTTTCGAAATCTTCCTTCAGGCCTTCTGCTGCGCCCAAGATCTCACGATGGCCATCCTTGCTGACGCCGATTGCGACTAGTATAGAGATGTTTTCATACTCCTCCCCCCAGCAGCGTTTGAGAAAAATGCCGTCAACATAAACATATGGATACTCCTCATCGATGGGTCTGCTGCGCCATTTTTCAATGTTCTCGTAAGCCTTTTTGTTGAGGTTACTGATGGTGCCGGGCGATACTCTTGTGCCCCACAGAGCCTCTGTAATATCTTCTACACGGCGAACGGATACGCCTGCCAGGTACATCTCGATGAGAGCCTCCTCAACACTGGTCTCGCGTCTTTTGTACCGCTCGATGATAGATGTTTCAAATGCAATACCTTTGAGCTTTGGAACCCGCAGCGTAATGTCTCCGGCAGTGGTCGTGAATCCTCGCTCGTAATGACCTGCCCGGTAGCCGGTTCGCTGTTCATCGCGAGCGTAACGCTCAGCGTTGACCAGCTGATCGGCTTCTGCATCAAGCATGGAATTGAGTGTTTCCTCAATAGAAGTTTTTGCGAGATCCTTGATTTCGTTATGTTCGTCAACTCGAAAGTGAGCCACGCGCTGATTTAATTTTGAGCCACTAGCGCTGATCAGAAAGTGAGCCACCCTATCGATGTGCCTGCTTGGTTGTGCTCAATCGGTACGAGTCTCCGTTCATATCCAACACGTATGACCGGAAGGTCAATCTGTCAATCATGGCTGCTACCATTGCTGTGTTTTCGAAGAGGGTGGTCCATTCCGAAAACGGCAGATTGGTAGTAACAATGATACTCCCACGTTCGCTGCGGTCTGCAATGATCTTAAAGAGGAGCTCTGACTGATATCTGTCAAAGCTGACATAACCCATCTCATCCAGAATCAGGAGGTCAGCCGACTGGATCTTCTTTTCCAGTCGGCCCAGAGAGTAGTTATCCCGGGCTTCCGCCAGCTCTGTTGAAAGAGAAGCTGCATTCTTGAAGATCACACTCATGCCCAGAGAACAGGCTTTCAATCCGAGTCCGATTGCCATATGAGTTTTCCCTCGCCCGGGATTGCCGAGCATAGTGATGTTGCGCTTGTCCCGGATGAAACGGCAGGTGGCAAGTTCCCCGACAAAAAGAGAACTGAGTTCGCCGCTGTAATGGCTGAGGTCAAGTTCCTCCAATGTCTTGGAATAGGGGAAACATGCCTGTTTTAGACGTCGTCGGTTCTGATTTTCCTGCCTCTGTTCGTATTCATTACGCATCAGGCATAGAAGGATGTCCTCAAAAGATGACTGAGGATCCAGCTGTCGGAGTATGGACTCATAGTTCGCAAAGGTTGGGATTTTCAGCTGTTTTGACAGCAGCCGTATCTGCTCATCCGCTAATACTGTACTCAATGTCGTTCACCTCCCCTCCGATACAGAGTTGGTCGTATTGATGGAGATCAACGACTTTAATCTTCACTTGATCTTGGATCCTGGCAGGTGCTTCCTCCGTGAACTCACGGAGTACCTGCATCATTTTTACAGTGTTCCCGCTATACTTCCTAAGCTCATCTAGTACTTCAGGCGGGACATTCTGCTTTACAGGCGCCGCATCAAGGATTGCCCGTCCCCGTTTCTCCAGCAGGGGAAGATAATGCTCAAGATGATAGATGCTCTGGTTCCTTCCAAAACAGCGGGTATGCGTTGCGATACACTTTCCCTCAAAGAATATCTGGACAGTCTCAGGGTATCCCTTAACGCCAACCATGTTTCCGGCATACTGTACCGGGACTGAATAACTGTTTGTTCGAAAGCGAACTGTTGAAAATGCGTTAACTCGGGCGTTGATGCTCTTAGCTGTTTCAAACGGATAGCCCGGAAGCTTACGCAGGAAGGTCTGTTCACTGCTGTACATATCACCTACTGAAGCAGGCTTGCTTTTGATGCGATGCTGTTCGTAGGTGCTGCAGCGAGCCAACAGAAGCCGGTTTAACTCCGAGATATCACGAACACGGGGGACCGGAACAAGGATGTTTCGTCTCGCCCAGCCAACGAGGCCCTCAACCAGACCTTTCTCATGTCCTTCCGCAGGATTACAGAAGATGGCTTCAAATCCATAGTGGGCAGAGAGTGCGGTATATCCTTTCTGCTTTCGGGCATGAGCTCCGAAGCCTTCCTTAACAGCAACTTTGCCGTTGTCAAATATGACTTTCGACGGGACTCCGCCGTATTCTTCAAAGGTTCTGACGAATGCATCCAGAAAGCTCTCTTCATTCTGTTTGTGATACGCCAGGATAATCGGCCGGCAGGAATAGCATAGTCTGGAACAAAAGATGTTTATCGTCGTTCTGACATCATCCAGATATACTACAGCTTCGCCCCAGTCGACCTGCATAGCCTCTCCGGCATCGAAGGCAAGCGGAACGAATACCTGAGGCAGTGCCGCTTTTAGCTCATGCACCATGGCCCGGACTGTGGACTCTCCTCCGGAAAAGCCTTTCTCCGATACCAGTCTGTCGTAAATGCGTTTTGCAGTGTGTTTCTGCTTCTTCAGACCTTCTTCTGCGTCTGAAGCCAGGCAGTCCTTTATAAACGAAACAGTCTCTGCATTGAGTACCGTCGAACTGCGTTCGGGAGTCTTGCGTTCCCAAGGGACCGCATTACCTTCGCAATACTTTTTGACGGTATTCCTTGAGATACCCATAGTTTTGGCGATGTGACGCTGGCTTTCGCCATTTAAGAAGCGTTTTCTGATTTCATCGTAATCTTGCATTGTAATAACCACCTTGTTCCCCTCCGAACGTAACGTCTTACATTCAGAGTAATAATCGGATGGCTCACTTTCAAGTCAGCGTTGACGTCAGAAATGGCTCACTTTCAGAGTAGCATTTATAATTTCGTTATGGATTACTTCCTGATTCAGTTGTAAAATATTGTCGGACATAGTTTCGACCTCCTATTGAATTAAGTGTGGTAACTCAATTCTAATATTCAGTCGGAACTGTGTCTATTTTTTAATTTTGCGCAAGATATTATACGTTATCGGAAAATCTTTCCCTTTTGGAAAACAGAAAAGCCGATGTCCTCATCCCCGGGCAGGGAATCCGGTCACCGGCTTTCGTCCAGGCCGAGCTGCGCATCTCGACCTGAAATGGGCAAAAC
>JABUTE010000155.1 GCA_021443825.1 Bacillota bacterium | reverse complement strand
CACCTGCTCTTTATCGAAAAGTGCGCCCAGTTTCCCATCATCAATGCCAATCTGCACATCACCCTCAACAATGCACGTCTGTTCAAGCCCTATCACATCATCGAGCTGGACGGCATGAAGATCCTCTTCATCGGCATCCTCACCGAAGAGGTCATGAGCCAGACGAAAAACGACGGGCTGGTCGGGTCTGTGGTCAACGTAGAAGAGGCTGCCGCCGAGGTGGGCAAGATCTGCAACGCCTTTAAAGGCGTCGATATCGACTTTACCGTGCTGCTGACCCATATCGGCCACGAAGAGGACAAGCAGCTGGCCGCTTTGCTGGATCCCGCCTGGGGGGTCGATGTGATCATCGGCGGTCATTCCCATACCTTTATCGACGAGCCGGCGAAGGTCAACGATATTCTCATCGTGCAGGCCGGCACCGGCACCGACCAGATCGGCCGCTTCGACATCATGGTCGATACCGACAACAACTGCGTCGACAGCTACACCTGGAGGGCTGTTCCCATCGACGATTCTCACTGCCCCCGCGACCCGCAGGTAGAAGAGCTGATCGCAGGCTTTAAAGAAAAGACCGACCTGAAATACAACCGGGTCATCACCCGCTTCAGAAGAGAGCTGACCCATCCCGTAAGAGAGCAGGAAACTGCGCTGGGCGGCCTTTTGGCAGACATTTTAAAGGATTCCCTGGGCCTGGATATCTTTCTCATGGGCTCGGGCAGCCTTCGCGCCACCAAGATGGGTCCCATCGTCACCTACGGCGATCTTTGCACCGCCTTCCCCTACGACGACGCAGCCTACGCCTATTACATCACCGGCGCACAGCTGAAGGAGATGCTCCGCTACATGGTGCGCGACGAGGTCTGGGCAGGGCAGCACAACGAGTTCTTCCAGCTGACCGAGGGCCTCAACGTCACCTACAACCGCACCACCCATCAGTTCGAGCGGTTCGATTTCAACGGCGCTCCCATAGAAGACGAAAAGGTCTACAGCGTCGGACTGCAGAAGTTCCACCACGATAATTTCGAAGATGACTTCCATGTGAGCAGGGCGGAGGTCGAGGCCAACAAGAAGCCTCATATCGTTTCTACCAGCTGCACCCAGATCCTGGAAGAGGTTCTTTCTCAAGGCCACAATCAGGACCGGGAGATCAGCGGAAGACTGGTACTTGTTGACTAAAACTAAAGAAAAAACTATAATTTAATGTAGCCGGGCATACGCACGGCTGCATATTTTTTGTTAAAACGGAGGTAATACTATCATGGCACCCGATCTCAGCAACTACACCGTCAGCGATGCCGTCAAGAACGCCTATCAGGCGATCTCGGCAAACGAAGCCGTTCAGAAGGCTCTTGAATATATCAAGGACCACGAAGAAGAATCCATTCAGCAGCTCATCGAGCTGACCCTCATCGAGGCTCCCACCTATCACGAGATGAAGAGAGCCGAATATATGGCAGCGCAGTACAAGGCGCTGGGTCTTGAAGATGTTACCATCGACAAGAACATGGTCGTTTACGGAACCCGCAAGGGCGTAGGCAACGGTCCCGTGGTCGTTCTCGACGGCCATATGGACACCGTATTCCCCGAAGGAACCGTTAAGGAGGTCCGCCGCGAGGGCGATTTCCTCTATGCGCCCGGTGTCGGCGATGATACTGCTGCTCTGGTCATGAACCTGGCCATCTTAAAGGGCATGAACGCTGCAGGCGTTCAGACCGACGGCGACCTGATCTTTACCGCCACGCCCAGAGAAGAAGGCATGGGCATGCTGGGCGGCATGAAGGATTACATGGCAGACCATCATCAGGAGGTCGACTGCCTCATCGCGGTCGACGGCGGCGGCATGAACGGCATCACCTGCCAGGCCACCGGTATGAGAACGGTCGAGGTCAACTTCCACGGCCAGGACGGTCACGCTGCCGGCATGTTCGGAAAGATCGCCAACTCCCTGAACGCTGCTGCCAGAGCCGTCGCCAAGATCGCCGAGCTGCAGGTTCCCGAAGAGCCCTGGACCATCTTCTGCGTTTCCAACTTCCATGCCGGAAACGACGCAGGCATCCATGCCATTGCCGGTCTTACCACCATCAAATACAACATCCGCTCCAACTCCGAAGAAGAGCTGGAAAAGCTGGATCAGGAGATCGCCCGCTGCATCCAGGAGGCCTGCGACGAAGAGACCGCACGCTGGGGCAAGGATACCATCACCTGGGATAAAAAGTATCTGGCCACCGCGCCCGCAGGCGAAGGCGACCTGTTCAATGGTCTGTGCCAGTCCATGTATCACATCGTCGAAAACTACGATCTGGATCCCCATTTCAGCTTCGGCGGCTGCACCAATGCCACCTGGGGCATCGCCCACGATATCCCCTCCATCTGCATCGGCCGTCAGTTCGTGCCCCGCGGCATGAACATCGGCAGCACCGCTCACAAGCTGACCGAAAACCAGTACATCAAGGATTACTACAAGTGCGCCCAGATGGGTATGCTCTGCGCCCTGATGATGACCGGTACCCCCGAAGTCAAGTCTGTACTCAAGTAAGGAGGAAACATGAATAAAGAACTTTACCAGCAGATGGCTTCCTATGTCGACAGCAACGCCGAATGGATGAAGAACAACCGCCAGGACTTCCATCATCATGCAGAAAGCGCATGGCACGAGGTCAGAACCTGCTCTCTCATCGCCGATTACCTGGTCAAGCTGGGTGTCACCGATCTGAAGATGGGCAAGGAATGCTTCATCGCAGAAGAAAGAATGGGTCTTCCTCCCCAGGAAGAGCTGGATATGATCTACGAAAGAGCACTGGAGCAGGGCGCTGTTAAGGAATATGCCCCCCTGTTTAAGGACGGCTTTACCGGCATCATGGCCACCATCGATACCGGAAAGCCCGGCCCCGTTATCGGCTACCGCGTCGATATCGATGCCCTGGGCGTTATCGAATCCTGCTCGCTCGATCACAGACCGGCCAAGGAAGGCTTCGCCTCTGTCAACGAGGGCGAGATGCACGCCTGCGGCCACGATGCCCACGGCACCATCGGTATGGCAACTGCGGCAGCCTTCATGAAGTTTAAGGATCAGCTCTGCGGCAAGCTGAAGATCGTCTTCCAGCCCGGCGAAGAAGGTGTTCGCGGCGCAAGAGGCATGGTCAATACCGGCTGGTTCGATGACATCGATTACATGATGGCTATCCACATGAGAGGCGTTGAGGGCGACCCCGCCGACCAGCGCATCATCATCGAAAACAAGAACTGCATGGCTAACTGCAAGATGGACGTCTACCTCACCGGTAAGGCCTGCCACGCAGCAGCTCCCCAAAACGGCAACAACGCCATGCTGGCCATGGCTGCCATCGTACAGGGCGTTTATGGAATTCCCAGAGCCTCTGTCGGCGATGCCAGGATCAACGTCGGTCAGGTCATCGCAGGAACCGGCAGAAACGTTGTCTGCGACCGCGTCAAGATGGTCATGGAGATCCGCGGACTGACCCAGGCTTCGCTGGAATACCTGAAGCCTTATACCGAGCGCATCATCGAGCACGCTGCAGCAATGCATGGCTGCACCGCCGAGATCAAGGTCATGGGCGCAACCCCCTGCGTTCCCACCGATACACCGGAATTCTCTCAGTATCTGGCCGACCTGGCCAACGAAGTGGGCCTTGGCTGCAACCAGCCCGGCGCCTTCATCTCTACCTCCGATGACTATGCCTACATGGCGCAGAAGGTCATGGAGCACGGCGGAAAGAGCTGCTATCTGAACCTGGCCACCAAGTGCGCCGGCCCCGGCCATGCCGTCACCTACGATGTCAGAGAAGAGGACCTGCCCTACGGCGTCAAGATGTATGTAGCTGCTGCTCTCGCCCTGATGGACGACTGGAAGAAGGAGCACAACGTATAAGGCGTTTCTTTTCAAAGCAATAAAGCAACGAAAAAAGCACTTTCCGCTATGGCGGAAAGTGCTTTTCGCTTTCGAAGAGGAGGCATCGGCTCGGGGCGCATGGGCGCCGGGCGAATGGTTTTGCCGCCGGTCAATTAACGAAAAAACTCCAGAAATTCATCCACCTTCATGCCGCTGAAGGGCTCTTCATAATGAGAATTTCCGTATGAGACGGAAATGTGGTAGAGGGTATCGTCCTGCTGCACATCCTGCAGGGCGGATACAGCGTCTTCAGAGCCGAAAACGCGGGAGATCACCTGCACCTGACCGTCTGAAACGGCAAATTCCCAGGGCTCTCCGACGGTAAAATAGGTTTCTGTAGCAGGATCATAGTTTAACAGGATAATACGGGTGCTGCCGTATTCCGGCTCCGTAAAGTAGGGGTAGGGCAAGGTGACTGGAATCTCCTTTCCGGTGGTGTCGTTCAGCACTTCGCCGATGGAATAGCACTTGGAGACGACGATCGAAGGCTCCTCAATGGTTCCCTTGATCACTTTGTCGATGGCGAATTCATATTTGCGGTTTTCAGAGTAGTACAGCTCCGATTCTTTGGATGCGTCGCTGATATCCCTGTCTCCGTTGTAGTTTTCCAGATACTTTTCATAATGGCCGAGTACCGCATAGGTGGTATTTTCGTTCAGTTCCTCGCCGGTAAGCCAGACAGGATAATCGGCGGCCATGGTGACGCTCAGGTTCCGTTCTTTCGCTGCCGGCTCCGAAGATGCGGCTGCAGGTGTTTCCACTGTAGGCAACCTCTAAAAACCAATGATAATCTGCTTGCATTCATACAGAATGCGAAAAAACA
>JABUTE010000265.1 GCA_021443825.1 Bacillota bacterium | reverse complement strand
CCGATCAACAATGTGCCCGACGGCTCCATTCCCGATGTTCCCATGGATCATCCCCAGGCAAAGGCTATCTACAAGCTCTACCGCGCCGGTATCCTGGAGGGCTCCGGCGATCAGCATCTGTGCAATCCCAATGCAAATATCAAGCGCAGCGAGGTGGCAGCCATCCTGACCCGCATGATGGATCCCAACGCCCGCAGACACTTTGAAATGAAGTAAAACAGGCTAGTCCTTCAGCGGCAGTTCTTCTCAAAAGAACTGCCGCTTTTTTATGCAGAAAGAAAGCAATTAAAAAGCGCCGAAGAGCAACGTCTTCGGCGCCTCAAAACAGTTGGGACGAATCCGGGATCAAAAGCCGATATTCAGGATGTGATCGTACAGCGCCGGCTGCTTCAGCAGAAAACAGCCGCCCGCGGCAAGCAGAACCAGCCCTGCGGTAAACGCGAGGAGAGGTTCCTCCTTCAATCGCTGAAGGCCCTCGAAGAGCCCTGCGATGAGATAGATGGGGCTCAGCAGCAGAAAGGCCAGGATCGGCGCAATAAAGTCTGCACAAAGAAAGAGGATCAGCAGGATCGCAGGAATCAGGATCATGAGCATGGCAGGACCTCCCGGAAAGGATCAATACGGCTCTTTGTACATGTAGCGGCGAAGGTCCATATCGTGATCGGTGATCAGCGACATCTGGTAGACATACCAGCGCTCAATGGGCACGAAGATCAGCGGGCTGAAGAATTCGGCAACGGAGGCGTCGATGCGACCGTTGTTGATCGTTTCAAAATCGATGACCAGATGGTTCTTATTGTGCTTTTCCATGAAATCAAGGGCGCGCTGATCCATGAAGCGGTTTCTGCCGGTTCCCATGAACAGGACCATGGGCAGATCTTCGTCGGTGGTCTCGAAGGGGCCGTGGAAGTACTCGCCGTCGTTGAGGAATACGGCGTGCTTCCATTGCATCTCCATGAAGTGGCAGCAGGCCATGGAATAGGCGGCAAAGTAGTTGGCGCCGGAGCCCATCACATAGAAGACATCCTTTTCGTGATTGCGCTTTGCCCATGCGACGGCATCAGCGGTGCAGGCTTCCTTTGCCTGAGGGATCATCTCATCCAGACAGGTGAAGCCTTCCATCGCCTTATCGTAGTGGGCATAGCCCTCGAACTGGTTGAGCAGCTCAAAGCCAAGGCGCAGGGATTGAGCCTGGTTGGTCTGGCTGTAGATCATGTCGTTTCCGTTGGAGTAGGTGATGACGTACTGGCCGACCTTTGCCATTCCGGTCTGCATATTGCCGGTCATGGCGATGGTGACGGCACCGGCGGCATTGGCCGATTCAACAGCCTTGACGCTTTCTGCGGTGGCCTTCAGCGACATGACGACGACGAGGGCGTTCTTTCCGCACTGCTTCGGCAGCACGTGAACGAATTCATTGCTGTTGTAGAGATTGACCGAGAAGGTCTCTGCTTCGGAAAGCAGCATGCAGTAGCCGGGCGAAAGCAGCGCCCTGGACCCGCCGCAACCGACGAAGTAGACGTGCTTTAAGCCGCCTCTTGCATCCATTTCTTTTTTGATCTCAGCAACGATCTGTTTGATTTCCATGAAATGACCTCCTGATCATAAGTATTATCGGAGCATTGTTTAACGGGAAGGTGTCGCAGAACGAAACGCCGCCCTGCGACGAAGAATATTGTATCATACACTTGCATTCTGCGGTAGTTTTTTATGCGAAATAATGAATCAGAAGGCGACAGCGGCCGGTTCGAGAGGCGCTGCGCCGGGGCAGGGAACTGCCGACGCAAAGCCTTGAGCAAGCCGATTGAGATCCACGGCGACTGCCCGCCGCGATGCGGATAGTCGTTTGAGACTGCTTGAGCGACCAGCCTTCCTCTGTTGGCGGATGCCATCAGAGGCTGCAAGCGAGTTTCGAAAACGCCCGCAGAGCAATGGCTGAGCCGATGGAGCTCACGGCGAAGCGAGCCGCTTTGCAAAGGCAGTCCCTGCCCATCGTGCCGCCGCCACACCGGCCGGGGTAGCGTGCCAGGCCTCAGGCTGTGACGAATTCCAGGACAGAAAAAAATGAAAAGTCACAGAATCAAACTGAAATTATTATTGAAAAATTATCCGTATTTCCATACAATATTATTGAAAAGTTGACAAATTCACATATCATACATATTGAAAAGTCAGAATCATCGTGGCGCGATACGATTAAAATCTGATATGGAGGCACGAATATGCTTTACAGGAAGATCAGTTCCCTGATTGAAGAACATTTGAGATCCGGCTCACCGAAGATACTGCTGATCGATGGCGCACGCCAGATCGGCAAGACCTATATTATCCGGCATGTAGGAAATAACCTGTTTGAAAATTATATAGAACTCAATATGGTAGAGGACTCCATTGGCGCAAGACTGTTTGCAAATACGCGCTCAATTGAAGATTTTTACCTGCAGGTCAGCATGATCGCCGGTGACAAAATGAAAGAGAAGAAAAATACCCTCATTTTTATTGATGAGATCCAGGCATATCCCCACCTTATGACCATGCTGAAATTCTTATCACAGGATGGTCGATTCACCTATATCGCAAGCGGCTCGTTACTTGGAGTCACGCTGGCTGAAACGACATCCATTCCGATGGGAAGTATCCGAACGGTCAGAATGTATCCTCTTGATTTTGAAGAGTTTTTATATGCCAATGGCATGAACGACCTTGCTGTCTCCTCTATGCGAAAAAAGTTCGAGCGGATGGAGGCTCTTGAAGAATCCATGCACGAAAAAATGATGGATCTGTTCCGCAAATACCTACTCGTAGGAGGACTTCCAGACGCAGTCAATGCTTATATTGAAACAAAAAACATACAAAGAGTTCGAGAGATCCAAAACGAGACCCGCGCTTATTATGCCGCAGATGCATCGAAATACGATGCTGAGCGGAAACTGAGGATCCGCCGGATCTATGACCTGATCCCCTCTAACATGGAGAACAGAAAGAAGAGGGTGATCGCGCAGAACATCGAGAACAAGAAAGGAAAGACCTTTGCAGACTATCAGGATGAATTTGAGTATCTGATCAGCGCAGGAATCGCACTGCAGGTTCAGGCGATCTCCAATCCCACATTCCCGTTGATCGAGTCAACCGGGAAAAATCTGCTGAAGCTGTATCTGAATGATATCGGAATCCTGACCGGTATTCTTTACGGAAACAATATTCGTGCAATTCTCGATGACGAAAGAAGCATCAATCTCGGATCGGTCTATGAAAGCGTCGTCGCAAGTGAATTGATCGCCCATGGATACAGACTTTTCTATTATGATAATCGAAGCAAGGGCGAAGTCGATTATCTGATCGATGATTATAACAGTCTGTCCGCAGTTCCCATCGAAGTCAAATCAGGAAAAGATTATACCGTCCACAGTGCATTGAACAGCTTCGTCAATAACGAAGATTATCATGTAAAGAAAGCCTTTGTGTTGTCAAATGAGAGAACGACAAAAACAAAAGGGAAAATAATCTATCTGCCGATCTACTACGTGATGTTTATCTGAGAGATCCATGCACCCTGCCTGCGCGTCGCACGGAATGCGCATAGAAAAAATCTCGCAATCAGGACGGTTAAGCCGCAGAAAAAGCCCCGTACAGCATGTAGCTGCACGGGGCTTTGTTGATATGGGTTATTGCTCCGCCGAAAAGCTATGCTTCGTTATAGGCCCGGATCAGGCGAACGAAGTATTCTACGTTGGATGCCAGCGTTGCCGTGTCAATATGCTCGTTGACTGCATGAACACCGCCGGTATTGGCGCTGCCCTTGCCACCCACGAAGCGGTAGACGCTGTCTGACAGATCGCAATAGTAACGGGAATCGGTGCCGCCGTAAAGGCAGGCAGGAATCACCTTTACCCCGGGATGCATATCTTCCAGAACCTTGACCAGCACCTTCCATCCCATAGACTCGGTGCTGGAGACCGCAGGGGGATTGTGACCCTTCAGAAGGCGGAAATGGACCTCCTCAGGAAGAACCTTGCGGAAATGCTCCTCCAGATCATGAAGCGTCTGGCCGGGAAGCAGACGGCTGTTGGTGATGACCGTCGCCTTTTCGGGCAGGATGTTGGCCTGACCGGAGCCCTGCGCCATGGTGGGCGTTGTGGTGGTGCGCACATAGGTGTTCTTGCTGCGGTCGGCCGCGTAGATCGCTTTGATCTCTTCCCAGTGGGCTTCGGGGTCAGCCAGCAGGGTGCAAAGAGGCTCGGGCATGGAAGGCGCCTGGGCCTTGAACATAGCGACGACTGCATCGGACAGATACGGCTCCATGGGGTTTTCTTCCAGCGTATACATGGCCATGCCCAGCTTGCCCAGGGCATTGTGCACCGGAGGCATTGCCGCATGACCGCCACCGTCTTCCACAGAGAATTCGTAATCGGCATAGCCCTTTTCGGACGCATAGACCATGGCCGTGGTGGGTTCGCCGCTGTTCATAACGCCGCTTCCGCCCTCGTCGATCACAAGACCGAAGCGAAGACCTCTTTCGGCAAACAGGTCGTGCACATACTGGCAGGCAGCCCCCGGGCCGCCCATGATCTCTTCGTTGTAGCCGAAGGCCATATAGACATCAAAATCGGGGGTGTAGCCCTCTGCCAGAAGGCCTTCCACCGCATCCAGCTCAGCCTGCATGGTGCTCTTGCAATCCTTGCAGCCGCGGCCCCACATGATGCCCTCTTCGTCTACATGACCGGAAAAGGGAGGATACTTCCAGGCGTTCCAGTCGCCCTCGGGAACTACGTCCTGATGGCCGCAGAGCAGCACAGG